>JAGQQC010000040.1 GCA_020426395.1 Planctomycetaceae bacterium | reverse complement strand
AACAAAATCTTTCGCATTTTTTTTCGTGGTGGGGATGAATTGACCCGTAAACAGAAAGGAACAGGACTCGGGTTGTATATTGTGAAAACTTTGGTCAACCTGTTGAAAGGACGGGTGATAGTCCATCATCACTTACCGACAGGAGGATCGGTCTTCGAAGTGGAATTGCCGGGAAGAGCAGCCTGATGAATATTTTGATCGTCGAAGATGAAAGCGTGATTGCGGAAGGTCTGAAGTTCAACTTTGAGCAGGAAGGTTTTACGGCTCTGGTTGCTCCCGATGGCCCGACCGCTCTCGATATTTTGCGCGATCCCGATCAGGATATGGACGTGGTCATTCTCGATTTGATGCTTCCCGGTATGAGTGGATACGACGTCTGTAAGGAGATACGGGAATTCGATGCCCAAATTCCGATCCTGGTTCTTTCGGCTCGCACGCTTAGTGAAGACAAAACGCAAGCCTTCGATCTGGGGGCAGATCAGTACATGACCAAGCCGTTCGCGCTGCCCGAACTTTTGAGTCGGGTGCGAAATCTGATCGAACGTCATCCGAAATCGGATCCAAATCTGAAAAGTCGCCCCGCCAGTGTTAAACGAGTACCGGATCAGTATGAATTAGGAAAATCGATCATCGATTTCTCCAAGTTCCAGATCACGCATGAAGGGGAGGTCGAAAGCCTCACGACGATGGAAATTCAGTTACTCAAGTATTTCATCCAGAATGAAGGGCGGGTCCTTTCCCGAACCCAGATTCTGGAAGATGTCTGGAACCAGAATGCGGAGATCAGTACCAGGACGGTCGACAATTTTGTCCTCCGGCTTCGCAAAATGATCGAGGAAAACCCGGCTAATCCTCAGCATATCGTCTCGGTGCGAGGGACCGGATACCAGTTTTTCAAGATGCCTAGATGACGTAAGTCTATTTGCTTCAATATGATACGTTGTTGACATGACTTTGACAAAACTTTGACGGATGCATGACAGATCTGTTCCATGTTTCTCGCTAGAATTCGCCGAAATTGAAGAACGGACTTCTCGTTAGAAGAAGTCGTTCTTCGGGAACTTTTTTAACCCGTTCGATTTGAAACTCCCCCCTCCCTAATGGTTGCTGAATCGATCTGTTCCAGATTCGGCTTCGAGTTAAAAATCGGAATGAAATGAAATGGCGAATTCATGGCTACTGAATTAGTAGAACAGGATGTCTCCCCCGAGGAGTCGGAACCGACCAAAACTGAGCGTCTTTCCCTGGAGGCCGTTGCAGCGGACGATTCGTTGCCGATCTGGGAAGCATTTCTGCCTTACCACATGATGTGGAAAAATGTGGATTGGGTCGTTTTTGCCTGGATGCTCTCCATGCATATCGGCTTTTTGATCGCTCCCTTCTTCTTTACCTGGGAAGCAGGGTTGGTCGCGTTAGTGACTCACTTTTTATGTTCCAGTGTTGGGATTTGTATCGGTTTCCATCGTTACCTGGCCCATCGTTCATTCAAGTTGTCACGACCGGCTGAATTATTCGTAATGTTTTGGGCAACGATGGCAGGACAAGGTTCACCACTGCGTTGGGCCGCAACACATCGTTTGCACCATCAGCGATCCGACAAGGAAGGTGACCCGCATTCTCCTAAAGATGGAAAACTTTGGTCACACATTACCTGGTTATTCCTCCGACAACCGGATCAGGCGATTGATCGTCTCTATAAGAAATACATCCCTGATCTTCTTAAAGATCCAGTCATGCAGTTCGTCGAAAAAACTTATGGGTTCATTCTCTTTGCGAGTGCTCCTGTTTATTTCGCGGCCGGTTATGCCTATGGAGGCCTGCCACAAGCAATTGCGTTCATGCTCTGGGGAGTTTGTTTCCGCATGGTGGTCTCTTATCACAGCACCTGGTGCGTGAACTCAGCGACTCACCTGTGGGGGTATGTCTCTTACAAAACAACAGACACTTCCAAAAACAACTGGTGGGTGGCCCTGTTGACCTACGGAGAAGGCTGGCATAACAATCATCATGCCCATCCTCGTTTGGCCCGTGCCGGTCACCGTTGGTGGGAAATTGATATTTCCTTCTGGGTGATCCGCCTGATGGAATATACGGGACAGGCGACCCATGTCGTCGATAAAATTCCGGCCCTGGGCGCCAAGTCGACCGAAGACGAACTCTAAGCGAATTACTTTTGGGTTAGATTAATAAATTCAAAGACCCTGTTCCTGATTAATGAACTCAGGAATAGGGTCTTTTTTTGACGACCGTCTTTGTCAATCGGTGTTGATCTAGCTAGGGTTCCCAAAGAAAAACGGCTCACCTGTTTCCAGGTCAGCCGTTTTAGATTTTTTTATCTCATGGAGAACTACATTCTCACGTAGATGTTCTGTTTCTCGAGGCTGCGAACCATTCCCCATACGATGAGGAGGAAGACAGCCAAACCGAGAATAATCAGCCAGGGAGCCGAGTCTTCAGGAAGGTTGGCCGGTAAGAGGTTATGCAGAACCACTTCATGAATTGCATAAGCGGCCAGCGGGTTCATTCCGAACGTCCGGAAAATGCCGACCTTAATTCCTCCAATATCACACAGCACAACGAAGAGGGCCAGCACAACAAATGCAAACCCGGCTGAGAATAAGGTAAACGGCAGACAAACAAGCCTCTTCCACATCAGCCAGTAGCTGTCCAGTTCATCCCCCTGGTTTTTCATGAAGGGAAGAGGAGCGAGTAGTGAACTAAGGGGCCGTTTTGAGAGTTGTTCTGTTGGAGGAACAACAGGAGAAGCAGCCTGCCCACCTTTGATCATCGATTCCTCAGCCGGTTCAATCAGCAAGGCTTCGATTTCAGCACGGGTCTCGTCGTTTTTGGAGTTCAAAAATTCTTCGACAGACATGTCCTTATCTTCGGGGCTACTGTAATAATTATTAGCCTCAATAATCGCTTTATTTTCCTGTTCGATGACGTCATTCGTATCGTAAAAGTTCGCCAGACAGGAAAGCAGGTAAGCAATAACCATGAAGCTGACGCCCCAGCAGCTCAGTTTGATCGCATTGGTTTTGGGGGTTTCTCCCTTCATGATGTCGTAACTGAGTGAGCCAGCCAGCATGAGGACAGCCCAGGCGAAGATGCCGAAGAAGCCGCCGTCCCAACCTCCTGTACGGCCTGTTCCCCAAAGTTCACTCATCCAGTTGTTTAAGCCATGATCGGGATGAACATAGATAAAGCCTTCCGTGTAACCGTAAAAGAATTGCCAATTGAAGACATGGGTAATCCAGGCGTGGAAGAGACCCATGAAAACCATAGCGGCAAAACGGAACCAGAATGGGAGGTTGATGAAGGGGAGAACCACAAGTTGAGTGATGCCGATAATGGCCAGCGTTTCCCAAAGATCGGCCTTGAGTACTTTCATAAACTTCTTGCCCATATGCGACCAGAAATAGGGACCGGAAGTGTAGTCTGGATAGTCGATCTTCTGGTTCAGCAATTGTTGCTGTTCTTCGCTCAGGTTTTCTTTATTTACTTCTCCAGAATCAATTTGTTCCTGGAGAGCGGCTTGCTCTTCGGCTAACTTTTCGGCCTCCTGGTAAGCGGATTGATCCTTATAGGCATTGTAGGAAACCATGAATTTATCAAATTGCTTTTGAGTGATCTCATCGATTTTACTCTCAAGTGCCTGTTTATCGGCTTCGGTCTGTTCGGTTTCCGATGGGATACGCGCCTGTTCTATACTGGCGACAGTTCCACGAAGTATTGACTTGACTTGCTCCTCATTGAGGTCTTCTTTGGGGATCTGGAAGAGTTGTTGGTACTGATTCGGGTTCAACAGGACATTGGGGTCATAACTGAATTCCGAGAAAGATTTGAAACCACCCCCGATTCCAAACAGAGCAATTGAGACCAGGCAGAGTGCCAGGCTTCGCTTGAAGTAACTGAGATAGGTTTTGAGATAACCCAGTTTGGGAAGTCGTTTCAAGATGGTCAGGCGAAACGAGAATCCCACAGCGAACATGAAGGCGGGCATAATGGTATCTGCATAACTGAAATATCGATTGTTATGCTGTAAGGTGTGATAGACGTGTTCGAACTCACCCAAAAAGTTAACGATGAACATGCCCAGAACGGTGTAACCACGAAACTGGTCCATGGAGACAATACGTCCCGAATCATTTGAGGGTGGGACCAATGCTGCTTCAGTCATAATAGAGAAAACCTCTGATTTTGATCAGTAAGAAAACGGAGGGGGAAGACGTCGGAGTGTGAGCGAGGTGTGAGGCTTCGATGTTCAGATCGTGAGTGTATGAAGCGGTAGATAGCTCGAACGAATTTCGCTTCCAGACCACACCAACATACCAGTATTACGGTCGATCCTCAACTACTAGCTCGGCTTGATATGGTCCAGGGATCAGTAGATTTTGATGGGTCCGCTATTCATCTGTGTTCTCAAGGGCTTTGTAGAGTGCACCACTGTTGGCATAGTGCTGCCAGGCGTGGGTAAGTCGCCCTTGCTGATCGTCGGAAAGTGTGCGCAATTGACGGGCGGGAACGCCGGCCCACAACGTACGCGGAGGGACCTGGGTTCCCTCTAGAACAACTGAACCGGCGGCTATCAGCGCTCCACAACCAATCCGGGCTCCGGTTAAGACGATGGCTCCCATCCCGATCATCACATCATCTTCAATCTCGCAGCCATGGACGATCGCGCGATGTCCAATTGTTACCCGGTTTCCAACGAGGCACGGGTGTCCCCGGTCGGTGTGGAGAACAGATAAATCCTGGATGTTCGATTCATCCCCCACGACAATCGGTTCCCCATCGCCGCGCAGAACTGTTCCAAAGAGAATAGTCGCACGTCGCCCCAGTTTAACACGACCAATCATGGTGGCAGTTGGGGCCACCCAGGCAGTTGGGTCGATCTCGGGTTCTGCGTGTAAAGCTTCCCAGATGTGGGGAACTTCCGGATAGGGGACTTCCGGTGGAGCAGGAAGGTCGGCTGGGGATGGGGTGGATTCCTCGTTCATGGGCCGCTTTCCTTAGTCAGAGAATGAAAGAGAGACTTAGCCTAAATCAGCAGGTTTCGGATATCCCTGTTCGTTTTCCTGGAGTCTCGAAGAACTCAATTGGGCAACAGCTTCTAGAGGTAATTGGGCTTCCGGTTCAGACTCGGGAAGCTGATTTTCGTTGGCTTCCGTTTTCGTTGGAGAGATATTCGCGCGGGGAGGGCGTAAAATGAACAGAGCGATCATGGTGAGCACGGTTCCAGAACATAACCAGAATGTCATGGGCTCGCCAAATAAAAAGACTGCGATCAAACCGCACATGGCGATTTGTGAGGTATTCACCAGATTAGCTTGAACTACCGTGATGTATTTGAGGGCTGCTCCAATACTGAAAAAGGCAATCGCATTGGCGCAACCGGCCAGCCCCATTGCCTGCCATTGGGCTGGGGTCACCGAGAACATTTCTGCCGGTGTCATAGTTAAAGCACAATAAATCCCCAAAGCGACGACGCCCACGGTGCTTAACCAGACGAGTGTTCCGGCGAGTGAAACTTGTTTCTTCAAGCAATGACGAATGGCGACACCACTTGCTCCATATGAAATTCCTGAGATCGATGCGGCGCCAATCGCAATCACCGTCGTCCAGAAACTGGATTGATCCAGGTAACTGTGCGCGGCGGTGGCATCCCGGGTTGCCATTCCCAATAGAATAACGGCCAGCAGCAGGAGAAAGATGGAGACAATGGTGCGGGTCTGTAACGATTCTTTCAACCAGACCCAACTGAGCGCGGCGCTACTTAAAATGATGGAGGCGAAACAGAGAGGGACCGAGAGGGCCAACCCTCCATAACTGAGGGATAACTGAAAGAAGACGTTGCCGCCGAATTGCATCAGCAGCCCAAACCCAATGAGTGGCCAGAACAAATCTTGAGGAGGCAGGGCAGAAAGGCCCCGAGACCGGCGATAGGCAATCACTGCCCAACTGAGCAGCGTGGCTGGAATCGCTTTAATGCAGGTGACCCACACGGCCCAATTAAAGTCGTTCGTATTGGCAAGATCGGTCAATAACGAGTTAGCGATGGAGTAGCAGACTGCCGAAATTAGTCCGAGCGCAACACCCAAAGGGCCAAAGTTACGAGAGGGTGTCACGACAGTCATTGAGGGCAAGGGCTCATCTTGCTTGGAAGGCAGGAACATCTCTGAAATATGAGAAAAAGCGTTCCTGCCTTCAAGGAAAAAGTTCCAACCGCAAGGGGGCTGCTGGAACTTGGATTGTCTCCATACAATTACAAGCGAAATGGGCGTGGCAGGATTTGAACCTGCGACTTCCACCGTGTGAAGATGGCACTCTAGCCCCTGAGTTACACGCCCCGAAGTTGCCCACATCTTAGTCAAACTGCCGGAAATCTCAAGTAGGGTTCCCCCTTTCGGAGAAGAAAATGACCGGGGAGGTTCCCGACATTCTCGAATCCTGGGCTGGAATTTTTTCACTTGCATGAACTCTTCCTGCAAACGAAGTATGATGAACGACCTATACGGTATCTTCATCCAAATGGAAAATTTCATGTCGGAACGCTCACTATCACAACCTGTCCAGTTCGTTTCCGGGATCGGCCCGGAACTGGCGGGGCTGCTTGCGCGGCTGGGACTGGTGACCGTGGAGGACATGTTATGGAACCTGCCACGGGATGTGCTCGACCTCACGCATGTGAGTCGGGTGGAGGATTTGCAGGCGGATGAAGTTCAGACAGTCCGGGGTCAGGTGGTCGATATCGATGGCCGAAGGCTTAGTGCCGGACGGACGTTGACCACCTGCTTACTCGATTGTGATGGCGCTTACCTGCAAGCGAGTTGGTTTAACCAGGCCTGGGTGCGGAACAGGTTGGTGCCGGGAGGAACATATCTTTTTTCCGGAAAACCCAAACGTCGGAGTGGACGTTGGGAAATGTCTCATCCCCGGATGCAATATTTGGAAGAAGATGATCAAGCTGCTCATGGAGGAGTGCTGCCCCGATATGGATTAACCGAAGGGCTCAAGATGCACACGATACGGCGCATGATGCGAACGGTCGTGGAGAACTATGTCGATCTTCTGTTAGAACGGCTTCCCGAATCGTTTCGGAGCCATTTTCATCTTTGCACTTTGCCAGAAGCGATGCGTCAGGTGCACCTCCCACAGAGCATGGAAGAATATGCTGCTGCCCGTCAGCGATTGATCTTTGAAGATCTGCTCGAATTCGAAATTGGTCTGGCGTTACGAAAGCAGCGTTGGCAACAGAAAGGGCAGGCTCCCGTTCTGGAGGCAACGGCTAAAATCGATTCTCGTATCCGACGGAGATTTCCATTCAAGTTTACCTCCGGACAGAATCAAGCCATCGGACAAGTGGTACAAGATCTTCAGCGCGATATTCCGATGCACCGTTTACTTCAAGCAGATGTTGGAGCGGGAAAGACAGTCATTGCCATTTACGCCATGCTGGTTGCCGCCGCCCATGGTTATCAGTCGGTATTGATGGCACCGACGGAAGTGCTCGCCAATCAACATTGGCAGACTCTCAATGAGTTATTGTTTGACAGTCAACTCAATATTCAGCTTTTAACCAGTGCATTGACGTCAGCCCAAAGGCGGGATGCCCTCGCGCGCATACGGAAAGGGGAGATTCAATTAATCGTGGGGACACAGGCCGTGATCCAGCAGGATGTGGAATTCCACAAGCTGGGAGTGGCTGTGATTGACGAACAGCACAAATTCGGCGTGGAGCAACGGGCTGTATTTACCAGCTCAAAAGATTCTCCCCATGTTCTGGTGATGACGGCGACCCCAATTCCGCGTAGTTTATGCATGACGATGTTTGGCGACCTCGATATCACATTTATTCACGATAAACCTCCAGGCAGGCAACCCGTGGTTACCAGTCGTATTCGAGGCAGGGGGGCTCAGCAGAAAGCGTGGCAATTTATCACGAAGCAGTTGCAGTCCGGACGGCAGGCGTACGTGGTTTGTCCCCGCATCGAAGTGACTGACCAGGAAGTGGCGGCTCCCTTCGAGATGCCGATCAGTGCAGAAGCGGTCTACGAACAACTTTCCGGGAATGAATTACGCCCCTTTCGGGTGGAGCTATTGCATGGGCAAATGGACCGGGAGCAGAAACAACAGGCGATGGAGCGTTTTCGGAATCAGGAAACGGACGTCCTTGTTTCCACAACGGTGATCGAGGTCGGCGTTGATGTTCCTAATGCCACCTTGATGGCCATCATGCAGGCCGAGCGATTCGGGCTTTCGCAACTGCATCAGTTGAGAGGACGGATTGGCCGAGGAAATTATCAGGGATATTGTTTCCTGTTTTCCGAAGCGGACTCAGAAGAAGCGCTCCATCGATTGGGGACATTAGAACAGACGAACGATGGATTTAAGGTCGCAGAGGCCGATTTCGAACTCCGTGGTCCCGGAGATGTCCTGGGAACCCGTCAGCATGGGGCGATGCCGCTTCGGGTGGCAAACCTGGTTCGCGATGTCGAAATTCTGGAACAAGCCCGCGGAGCCGCCTTCAAGCTGGTTGAATCGGGTCGACTGCACGATCTGGAATACCAGGCTTTATCCCAGCAGGTCCAAACGAGGTTTGGTCGGCTGCTCTCTTTGACTCCCGGGGGTTAATAGAAGCATTTTCCCTTAACTTCGGGCACGCCTCTGTTTGTTCCGGTGGTCTGGGTAAATCGGGCGGTTCTGCTGTCAGGGCTCCTGTTGACACGAAATTAAAATCCGGATAAGACCCGCATCTCTTTCTCTCTTTCTCCCCACAAATACCCAAAAAAACTCAAGTTTTGACCGTTGCGCAAAAGTGACATGGTCAAAACGAATCGCAGTTCTTGTGTTCGCGCAAGTTTGAATTAACGTGCGCGCGGTGACGCGGAATTTGCGAAATGCAAATGAATAACCTGCATTTCAGCAGGGTGGGCTCATGAAAGAACTCCTCTCAGATCAAAAAGTTCAATTCGGATTCGGCTTCTTATTGCTGATTCTGGGGGGGATCAATTTCTGGCTGTGGAACGATCACGAAGACTTCCACCCCAATGAATATCTGAAGGTAGCCTTGAAGCGGCTGGTTCCAAGAAATGAGTTGGAGCCGAATCTAAGTAAGCTGGAACCTGCGGAGTTACGCCGACAGGCATTGCAATCAACCCGCTGGGCCCAAGCCGTTGCCTATCCTGGTCAGGATTTGCTGGTCTCGTTCGACTATTTGTACGGGATAATTTATTTCGGGGATGCCATGGACCTGGAAGGCGATGAAAGCAACCAACTTCCGGTGTTGCGAAAAGCGGCCTGGCATCTTCGAGAAGCGGATCAGGGACTCGATAGTAAGTACAAGCATAAATTGAAATATGCTTACGGGGTTAGTCTGCAGGAGTTGGGGAAAAACGAAGAGGCGATCGTTCAACTGGAGCAAATTTTCAATTTTGGTGATATTGTATCCACCCGGAAAGAAGTGAAGGTCCTTGAAGATCTGGACATTGAAATGCTTCCGCAGGAGGACCAGATTGATGCCTCTCTCCGATTGCAGCATTTGTGGCTATTGGAAAAAGACCCGGAAGCTCTGGTCAATGCGGCTCGGTTTTCCAATGCACTGTACTGGATCCTTACAGAAGGGCCAGACAAGCTTCCTTTTCCGGAAGAGAAGCCTTATGGCGAGATGCTTCCTGAAGAACTGGCCAAGGTTAACCTGACGAACCAGCAGGTGTATATGCACCAGGGAATCAAAAGATTCACTGAAAAACAACGCTATGAAACATTACTTCTCCGTGCCCAGGTTTATGCTGCCGTCAACCGCATTCCTGAGTTGCTTGATGCTTACCCAGAATTCAGTGGTGTTGATGTGGACAACATCATTGAGCATGAATTAAGCGACGAACAGCGGAATTTGCAAAGTACAAAGTTGATTCAGGCTCAACGGCTAATGGAAGAAGGGATGTTCGAAACAGCCCGAAAAGGGCTCAGTGAGATCGCCAGTTCCAAAGGGCTTGATCGTACGTATGCCCGAAAGGCGTTATTCCTGATCGGTGAATGTGATCGCCAAAGCGCTGAACAGCTTACGAATGAAAATGACCAACAAGAACGATTTGACCGGGCGATTGTCTATTATGAGCGAACCGCAGACGAGTATGCGACCACTCATGAAGGGGTGGCTGCGAATCTGTGGGCGGCTGTGCTGCATCAGAAAGTCGAAAAAGATGAACAAGCCCTGCAACGATATCGGAAAGCATTAACTTCCATCGATAACTTGGAGGATTTCCGAAATATCTGGCTAAGTGTCACCAAGTTTCAGGATGAAGTTCATCAAGGCTGGAAAGTCTGGATTGATCAACAGAAATATGATGAGGCGATTGCTCTTTCCGGCTGGTTGCCCAAGTTGTTCGACGAGGCTCGGTCCAAAGAGTTGATCGCGGAGACGTACAAACAACATGCATTGCACCTCGAAGAACTGATCAGCAATTCGGATTCTTCGAAATGGGCGAAACTGACGAAGGAGATGCGCGCCGTCTGGATCCAGGCGGGGGCGGCATCGGAAGAGAAAGCCCGTTATCTGAAAAGTGCGGCAGACTATTCCGATTCACTTTGGGAAAGTTCGGAACAGTATCGTCGTGGTCACGACTTCAAGAATTCCATTCGTGTGACTCATCTCTTTATCAATTCCAAGCCAGCCCGAGGATTGGCCCGAGCCTACGTTCGGCTCGGTGAGAATTATATGGATCTTGATCAACTGGATGATGCCATCAAGACTTTTGATCATGTGCTGCTTGAATATCCCACGGATGTGTTTGCTTTCGAAGCACAGTATCTGCTCGGAAAATGTTATTTTGAGAAAAGTTATCTCAGTGATAAAAGCCATGATTATCTGGCAAGAGCAGAGGAAACCTGGGGGAAAGTGATCACTTCGGAAAAGTTGACTCCGGATGCTTTGGAATGGCGCCGGACTCTCTTCGGTCTGGGACGTTTGTACTTCCTCAAAGGCTCGATGATTTACAATGAAAAAGTCCCCATGATTGAGGAGGAAGCCGAAGAGAATGCCGCAATTGAAACAGACAGACTGAAAGAAGCTTATAACTACTGGTCTCTGGCAATTGACCGTCTGGACGAATTGCTGGTTCGTTTTCCTGATGGAGAAAATCATGTTGAGGCTAGATATCTGCTGGCACACGCTTATCGACGAAGCGCTGAAAAGCCGGCGGCCGAATATGAAGTTGCCGAAACAGATACTGCTCGAGAAGGACTAAGAGAGCAGATCAACGAGTTCAATAAATCAGCGCTAAAACAATTTGAATATCTGAAGGACCGTCTTGTCGTCCTGAAAAACGAGAATCGCCTGGACGCCTTGGGACAGAAAATTCTACGCAACAGTTATTTTGAAATTGCGCACATTTTGTACTCCCTGGGTGATATCGATTCTGCCAAGGATGCCTATTTTGCAGCGATGACAGAGTACCCCGACGATGAGATGGTTATTCTTTCCTACATTCAGATCGCGAATTGCTTCAAGCAAAAGGGGCATGATCTTGATGCGAAAGCGTATATCGAAACGGCGAAATTTACCTACAAAAAATTTCGTGACGGAGGGAACATCTTTGGGAATAACAAGAGCAATCTAACGGAAGAAGAGTGGGGGTATTGGCTGGACTGGACGAGGAACGCCTACGGTATTACGTCGGCAGAAGGTCTTAATGGTGAGGAACTTCAGTGACCCAG
Organism: Planctomycetaceae bacterium; assembly: GCA_020426395.1. GTDB lineage: Bacteria > Planctomycetota > Planctomycetia > Planctomycetales > Planctomycetaceae > Polystyrenella. Next base: position 5,845 of record JAGQQC010000040.1, on the reverse strand, counting down.
TTACAAATCAAAAGTGAAATCCATTTTCGGGGCGTCGATATGTTCTCGAGTCTGATATTGAAAGGAGGTGAGTCTAATGAGTGCTTCTGAATCGGTAGATTATCTTTCTTTCTTCAAACATCGAAACGAACATTGCCGGATTTTGCTTTCCCTTTCTGAAGAGCAGAATACGGCAATCCGGGAGAATCGACTCGATGAGTTGCTGGCAATTATTGGCCGGAAACAACGCGTTCTATCGGTCATGGAACAGGAAAAAGGGCAGCATCCGGAGATTTGGGAGCAGTGGCAATCAGACCGCGCGAATCTGAACTCAAAGAATCGGGAGCGTTGCGAGCAATTACTGGCGGAAACGGAAAACATTCTGGCGGCTCTCGTTCAAATGGAACAACAGGGAACGATGCAGTTAGAAAAAAATCGAGACGACACACAACAGCAATTAGAAAAGATTTCACGAAGTATGCATGCCAATGATGCTTATTACGACCAGTCCGATCAGAAAACCCACCGGTATTTGAATGTCGGTCGTTGAACTCTTGTGTCGGACAAAATCGGATTGATTTGATTTATCTGAATTGGATTACCGGAAGAACAAACAATTAATTGAACTTAGATCGATTCAACGGAGGCGAGATCATGCATTCGCAATTATTCAATACAATCGGGTCTAGCTTGCCCCTGGTACTCATCTATGCGACCGAGGGAGCAACCCGTCGGCGGCGCAATGAACAGTTGCAACGAGTCGGTTTTTCACTCCGGCAGGCCGAAAGTTTTGCTTCTGTAAAAGAGAATCTGCTCGAGAATGATGTCGCCGTTTGCCTGGTGGAGGCAACGGATGGAAATCGGGCGATTGTCGAGTTTTATAACTTCATTCAGAAGCACGGCTTGAATACGCAGTTAATCTGCCTCATGCCGGAATCAGAATCGATCAGCCGAATGACGATTCCGGCTGCTCGTTATGATATTCTGGAAGCCAATGCCTCCATTGAGCGGCTACGTTCGGTTTTGTTTGCGGCGACAGAACGATATCGTCTGAATTCGGAAAACAAGAAATTACACCGGCAATTGGTCTCTCACTGTTTTTCACCACTCGTCTGTAATAGCCCGGCGATGCAGCGTTTAAGGGGTGAACTCGAAATCGTTGCCGGTCAGGAAACCCCTGTTTGTCTGGTCGGCGAGCAGGGAGGCGATTTTGTCCGAATTGCCCGTTGTGTGCATTCATTAAGCACCGTAGGGAATGGACCATTTCAGGTTTTTTACACGGCATTGCATACTCTGGAGCAGATCGAAATCGAATTGTTCTCCACGGCGCCGGATTCTCGAATTCAGCTTTCACGCGGAGGAAGTTTGCTGATTCATCAAGTGGAATCGATGCCGTTCAGTTTGCAATCGGCGCTCGTACGCTTGATTGAACGGGCTCAACGTCGGGAAGAACAGCCCGGTGTTCCCACGTTTCCACGATTACTGTTTTCGATGTCAGAGTCACTTCAAGCGGCCTTTGAAGATAGAAAAATCATTCCCGAACTTTATTCCCTTCTGAGTGGCGTTCAAATCGCTATTCCTCCTTTGCGACAACGTCGAGAAGATCTCGCTTGTCTGGCTGAGAATATGCTGGAAGAAATCGCTTTGCAGGATGGGTTACCCGTTCAGGCCCTCGACAGCGACGCTTTGCACCTTCTGCAAACGCAATTCTGGTTAGGAAATGAAACCGAGTTGAGGTCAGTCTTGTACAAAGCTTGTTCTCTCAATCCGGGGCGGTTACTCACGGCTGAGCTTCTAAGGAACTGGATCGGTACGGAAGAGTCTTCACCGGAGCAGGCCGGGTTAACGCTCAAGGAAATGGAACGCAAACTGATTGAAACCACCTTCACTCGTTACGGGGGTAACCGGGAAAAAACAGCACAGGCCTTACAGATCGGATTACGGACCCTCTCGGGGAAACTGAGGGAGTACGGCTATCCTCCCCGGGGAGGCCCAGGTTCCAACATCCAGAAGCAGGAATGTCCTTCGGAACTTCGTCGAGCCGCTTAAACCGAGGCTGAATATTTTCAATCACCCAATTTCTAAATGAGATCAACGCGATAGAAACCGGTTTTCCACCATGTTGAATTCCATCTTAAACCAAACATCGCTTCCCTTGCTGGAGAAAATGGCGCAGTTCGGTCAACGTCGCCATGAGGTTCTCGTTGGGAATCTGGCGAATGTGGATACGCCCGATTATCGACCACGAGATTTGCCAGTGGAACATTTTCAAGAGGCGTTGCGTGGTGCGGTCGAACAGCGACGGTTGAACCAGACCGGAGGGAATTCAATCGCCAGTTATTATTCCGTGCGAAAGCCTCCCCAGTCTCATTTTTCCGAAGAGCTCTTCCAGGCTGTGGAAGCGAAGCCGGCGAATATTACGTTCCATGACAACAACAACCGGAGTATTGAGGGTGAAGTCGCCAAATTGACCAAGAACATGATGATGCAGAACTACGCCGTGCAATTAATGACGGCCCAGTTCAGTCTGATGCAGGCGGTCATTTCAGAACGACCATAACGGAGCCACTTGAGCCGACACTGAATTAAACAGAACGTTCGAAGGAGTCGAACATGTTAAACTCGATCGATATCAGTACCAGCGCCCTGGTCGCACAGCGAATGCGTATGGATACCATCTCGGGCAATATTGCCAACGCGCATACCACTCGTGATCCAGAGGGAAACCTGAGCCCGTTTCAGCGGAGGTTTGTGACCTTTGCCGCGGAAAACCGAGGGACAAATGGGGGAGCCGGGGTTCAGGCGGAGGTGCAGATTGATGACCAGACTCCTCCACGTCGCAAATACGAACCAGGTCATCCCGACGCGGATGCGGATGGGTATATCTCGCTTCCGAATTTTGACATGGTGACCGAATTCATCAATGCGATGGAAGCCAACAGGGCTTATGAAGCCAACGTGGCGGCGATCGATATCACCAAGCAGATGGCTCAACTCGGATTACGAATTCTTGGTTAGTCGATTCCGAATAGCGGATCAAATTCTCTCTTTCCTCCCTGGAATTAAATGATGACACAACCTATTTCATCCATGCCCCATTTCCCCCAGTTGATGCAGCCCGGGCTTCCTCCGTCGATGAACGAATCTGGGATGATTGGCGGAGGTTCCTTTCAGGATTTGTTGCTGGGGGCGGTTTCCGAGACCAATCAGCTCGAATTAAATGCACAGAATGCGATTGACCGCAGCATGCTCGGGGAAGACATTTCTCAAGTGGAAGTGATGTCGGCTGTCAAAAAGGCGGATCTATCCATGAGGTTGCTGTTGCAAATGAGAAATAAACTGATGGAAGCCTATCAGGAAATACAGCAACTGAGAATGTGATCGAGGTTCTTTTCCGTACCATCTTTCGCGTTGCTCAATTTTGGAAAATATTTTGTAAAAACTCAGATAGACTCAAGTTGGCGATTCCTTGTATAACTCCGCCCTCTCTCTCTTTGCTCTGATACAGACGATGTAGACCCGCTTGCAGGATTTCCACTTCGGATCATCTTGCAGGGGCAAATTGCGGTATGACCTGAGTTATGGAATCTCTCAAAAACACACTGGCCCAGCTCCAGAAATTATACCAGTCATTTTCTCCCAGTCAGCGAGGAACGCTGGCGGTGGTGACATTATTGGTTCCGCTGGTATTCTATTTCGTCGTCATTCGTGGGGACAGTGGTAGCATGACCCCCGCGCTTTATGGGCGCCGGTTGAACATGGAAGAGATGAACGTCGCTCAGACGGCATTGTTCGATGCCAACCTGAACGAGTTCGATACACGGAGCGGCCAACTACTTGTCCCGGCGAGCGAATTGGATCGATATAATTCCACCTTGCTCAGTTCTGCTGGATTAACGGCCTATGCAGGCTCGCTCCCTTCCGAAGAGGAAAAAGCTCTAAAGGACCTGCCCGCATTTGCTTCGAACAGTCAATTCAATGTGGCGATGAGTAGTGCCAAGGAGAAGCAGATTGCCCGTTTGATCGAAACCTACGAAGGGATCGATATGGCAATGGTGAAGTGGGCTCCTTCCAATAACCGGGGATGGCGTCACTCAGGACCTGCCGGAACCGCTTCCGTTTCCGTTCGCCCGCGCGCAGGTTATCAACTGACTCGGCAACAGATCTCCGGGATTCGCCAAATGGTGGCGAACTCACTTCCGGGTATTCTGGCGCAGCACGTTTCGGTCATGGATTTATCGACGTTAAATCATTATGGCGCGGAAGATGAAAATGATCCGACCAGTGACCGCTTATTACGTCTCACTCGTGAACATGAACGCAGCACCGCAGAAGACCTGATGATGGCTCTGCGGCATATTCCCAATGTGAATGTCTCTGTCTCGGTCGATTTATCTGAGATTAAACGTCAGGTGCGGCGGGAACAGACGGTGGACCCGAAACAGGTCGTCGCTCTCCAACAATCGACCAATACCAAACAGCAACAATTTCAGAAACGGCAACCTCGACAGGAGCCGGGCGTAATCCCCAACCAAAGTTCGCTGAGTGCCGAATCAGATCAGGCTCCGGCCAGCAGCAGCACTTTGACCGAGGAAAATACCGAAACGATAACCGTTCCGCGGTTTGAAATTCTGGATGAAGAAGTTTTTGGAGCCATGCCCAAGGCGACGCGGGTGGCCGTCACCATTCCGGAAGATTATCCACGGAGCTTATTGCTACGACGAAGTCCGGATCAGGCGGAAAACCAGACCAGTGATGAGTTCCAGCAACAATTGGCGACAGTTAAAGAGGAAATTGAAACTCAGGTTAAACAACTGATTGCGACTCATTTGAATCTGGATCTGACCCAGGATCCGAATCCGAGTGCGATTTCCGTGCAGACCGTTATTCCGCAAGAACCGGATATCCCGGAAATCAGCATACCGATTACCGATAAACTGTTTGACTGGACAACCGAGTGGGGGGGAGCCATCCTCCTGGTATTACTTTCACTTTGGGCTCTGCGGTCTCTTAACAAGAGTATGCCCAAACTTCCCGATGTGGAAGTGGAAGCAGCTTCCTTGCAGGCAGCGTTACAACCCGCTGAAGTAGAAGAAGACGAAAAGCATCATTCCTCCGCCTTCGCACTGCCCGAGGCGAGTGAGCGGGAAGATCTGCAGACGGTTGTGAAGGAAAACCCGGAAGTGACGGCTGCCGTCATTAGCAACTGGATTCGAAATTCTCGTTGATGAATCAGGCATAGCCTGCATGTCCATTGGATCCGAATGGAAGAAATCGATCTTGATTCAGACGGCATTAATCGGTATTTACAGGCCCCAATCTTAATGGTCAGGTGTTCTGGTGTTTACCGGTTTGTGGTGGTCACTCCGTGCAGGAATAACCTGAAGGGAAAAACGGATCGTTTTCCCGATTGATCATGGTGAGCAGCTTTCATGTTAGATGATATCGACAAAGCGGCTGTATTAATTCTCAGTCTGGATAAACCGGTGGCGGCCGAGGTCTTAAGTCTGCTCCCGAAACATCTGGTCGAGGCGGTGACGTTTCGCGTGGCGAAAATGGAAAACGTCTCGAAGGACCAGCAGAAGGCCGTATTCACCGAATTTTACAAGATGGCGTCCGAAAGTACCCAGATTGGCGGAGGGGGGATGGATTTCGCCGGTGAATTGCTCGCGCAATCCCTGGGGGATGAACATGCGGCCGAAATTCTGGAAAACATCAAACAGTCATTAAGCGCGGTTCCTTTTGGTTTTTTGCACAAGGCGGAAGCGGACAACTTATTAGCCTTCATTAGCGACGAGCATCCGCAAACAATCGCGCTGATTATTTCCCACTTACCAGCTCAGCTTTCTGCTGAGGTTGTTTCGGG
>JAGQQC010000409.1 GCA_020426395.1 Planctomycetaceae bacterium | reverse complement strand
GCCAGGGCACTCATTGGAATGACGTGGCGGCAATGTACAAACCAGTTCAAACCGATCAACGTACTGAGGCAGAATCCTGTGATGCATAATGCCCAGAATGGTAAGAATGTTGCGCCGCACAAACCGGCGATTCCCGTGACGAGTGTGGCCAACAACCAGAGAAAGATCATCAATGAGAACGGTGGAACGGCAATGTCCATACCGAGCCAGAAGAGAGGAAGACTGCGGTTCATTAGTCCCGCACCGACCAATCGAGGAACCTGGCTGAAAGCGGCCTGCATGTGGCCATGTTCCCAGCGAGTTCTTTGGCTTACGAAGGATGATTTCTGTTGGGGCAGTCGGCTGAGAACGCGGACATCCGGGCAGAAGATTGGAAGATGCCCATCAATCGCGAGGTCGACACCGAGACGGGTATCTTCCACGATATGACCAGTGGCCAAGGGGGCATCTTTAATGATCGACCAAGGGAGAGCCATTCCGGTGCCGAGCAATCGGTACGATAGGCCAATTTTTTTCAGTCCCAATGGGCGAATATAGTTGATGAAATAATTTCCCAGAGAAGATGCCACGAACATCGAATCGGGTTGTTCATCGAGTTCTCCCAGGTTCAGTGACTGAACAGGTCGTCCTGTCGTGTGGGCCAGTTGTCCAATCGTGCGTACCGTGAGCGGATCGACATTGCAGTCCGCATCCAGCACCATCACAACATCCGGTGGGTTTTCTTTTAATTGTTGCACACCGAAATCGAGTGCATAACCTTTTCCGCGTTGTTCGAGGTTCGTTCGTTCGTAAGCGATGGCCCCTTTGCTGCGGGCGATCTCGGCGGTGTCATCTGAGCAATTATCGGCGATGACGACGGCTCGATCCTGTTCTCCGAGTGTGGGAAGCAGCACGTCAAGAGTCCGCGCAATGACGGTGGATTCGTTATGCGCCGGAAGGAGTACTGCTACGGAGGCAGGTTTAGAATCGTCAATGATCGTGCGGGGACGCCAGGGTAACAGGGCGGTTGCGCATTCCAGACAGAACACGAGAAACGGAACGAGCAACAGCAGAGTGCCCACGATCAAGATGGTGTTGATTACAGTCAGCATCGGTAAGGTTTCGCTATGTCTGTAAGGTAAAGTAAGGGCGCATTAATTAACGGAATCTCTCCGCTATTAAAATGTAGGTTCCCGCAGTAAACCGGTCGCAGAAAAGATGTTAAATAGACCAGGGGAGGGAGAGTTTAAGCCGTTACGATCCGCATATCCGTAAGCATTGGATCAAACAAGGGTGAGCGAGGAAGGAGAGCCCGCCGTCGTTATTTCATATCAAACCAGCCCTTGATGGGACGGAGTACATCGAGGGTAAACCGGGCTGGGCTGTGGGATATCCACTCCTTGGTTTCATGCAGTCCCCATTTGATCCAGCGTCGCATCGGATCATTACTCAGGCTTCCTCCACAAACGAACGTCGAACCTGACTTCAATGTCTGTTTGAAAAGTTGTTCTCCAGGTCCCAAATCAAACCGGGTGATTCCTGCTTCGCCAGCCGCCTCGGCGATTTTTAGAATCAATATGCTGCCGGGAGAGTATCGACTGTAGTTCGGGTCAAAGGTGGTAAACCAACCGTGAAGAACATGTTGCGATTGCAGTGCATAGGAGATAGCAATCGGTTGACCGCCGACGGAGAGTGTCGATAGCCGTCCGCGCAGCTTAGGGTGATCCGTTTCCTGGAGATCGAGAAGTAAATTTCGAGTCCAATCAAAATTGAACACATCGGTATGATGCGTATCGTGGAACTGTTGGGACTTCAGTTCAATCAATTTATCCAACGTTTCGAGACGATCGTCGTGGAATTGAAATTCAACCGGGCCCTGTTCACGTTCCAGTTTGCGAGCGAGGGAATTCAGCTTGATGATTCGTTTTGATCCAGAATCTTTCTTTCTGTCACAGTACGTTTCGTACCCCTCCGAAAGATCAATGTAATGCGACATTGTTTCAGAAAAAGCGTACGGTGCAAATTGTGACTGGTTTGCTGGAACTTGCTCGAAATCCCAAGAGGAAAGTTGTATGCGATCCAGTAGTTCTTCGAGTGAGACTTCAATGCCTTCGCGACAGATGATTCCCTCGGCTCCGGACAGCCGGCCTCCGACAGATTGTCCAACGACAGGGGAAACTCGTCGAAATGGGAAGAAGCCCACAATCTGGTAAGCGTTCCGAATGATGGCGACTTCTACCCGGTTGCGCAATTGGGACATTAACTGCGTGAATTCTGGGCGAAAGAAAGGGCTATCAAGTTCTGGATTATTGTCGACGATATCGGACCAGACTCGAAGATGCGCAGCGGAAAGGGCCTGGCCTGCCAGCAGTTCGACCTGCATTAGCGAGCCGGATAAAACCTGCTTTTCGCGGTTGTTATTATCCGATTGCCTTACCACTGAGGATTAACCTCGCGTACTTCAGAGGAGATTATTCTACAAATCACAATTCGCTGGACTGGTTCAGGAATTGGTTACGTTTTCAGGATTAGGCAGCTCCGGCTTTGCGTGAAGTTGACGAGAACGGTTCCGCCACAATCGCACAAAAGAACCGACAGTCCGTCGAACGGGTATGTAGTCGAATCCTTCGATTCCGTGCAGTGGGACAAGTTGTCCACCCCAACACAGTTTGGCTGGACTGACAGTTTCAATATTGGCACAACTGAAGTTAAACGCGGTTGCGCCTGCTTGCTGTACGTCCATCAGAACATGTCCGATGGTATGTTGAGTTGCGCCCGAATTCAGGTATTTCAGTTGAGTTCCAGCGGCAATGTCGTAAGCAATGCCTCCCTCTTCCATGATGACCAGTCGAGCGGAAGCGGGTTCTCCATCTGCAGCATACGCGACGTACAGCCGGAATTTATCGGGGCCCATTAGTTCCAGTCCCATTTTGAGCGACTCTGCCGTAAGGCTGTGATCGAATTTTTTTCGCTGTTCGGTTCCCATGAGACAGGGAATGACATCAGCCGGGTCTTTGGCAAACTGAACCTGGAAGCCATCCTTGACCGATTTCTTGTAACGGCGTCGTGTGGTTGATTCCGCCTGTTCGATGCTGTAGGGAAAATCAACCATAATCGTGTAGAGCGGGTAGGCTCGAAAGCCGGTCCATAACCAGTTACGAATGTCAGAAATTTCCGCAGGGAAAGCAATCCGTCCATGAGTGCCCGTGGCCAGCATGTCGGCGACCATCATCTTGGAAACCTCATCCCATTGACGATAGATTCGTGCGGTTTGATCCGTATTAGTGTGATGAAAGAGCATGTGCCAGTTCGGGTGCATTGAGGGGAGTACAAACCGGCCCGACTTATCTTTGTAGGTGACAACATCCAGTCGCGCTCCGTTCTCTCCGCGCGGAGAATAAGTCAGTTCTTCGGAAGTGAGGTTCCACAACCGTTCGTTGAATTCGCGCCAGCCGGCATCTGCCAAAACGCTGTGTTGATTGATTACGGGGTGATTGGGTGTGTACATGACTGTCCCTGCGGGAAGTAAAATTGAAGGGTGAACCCTCAACTATAGGTCGTAAATAAGAACCAAAGTCAGGTTCTTAACACGTTTTATACTTACGAAAGACAGATCGGACCTCTCTATAGACTTTTAACGGACTTTGCGCGGCGGGTGTATTATGCACCCATTTCCGGGTGTAGTGGATATTCTGATAAATCCAGCGCCGAAGCATTCGCTGGTCGATTCCCCCTTCGAGAAGGTCAACCTGCCCGGTCTTCATGCTTTGCTTATAAGGTTCCGGTCCTTTACCGAGATCGATGTACTTGAATCCAAGCTCTGTTGATCGAGCCATATGTAATAACAGCAACAGGCCAACAGAATATCGGTGATATTGCGGGTCATAGGCGGGGAACCACCAGTGGAGCACATCTTTGGTTCGCATACCGAAATGAACAGCCAGCAGTTGGTCGTCGACGTACATGGCCGACAACATTCCAGAGAAATCCTCACTCCGGAATTTCCAGAGTTGTCGCATGGTGTCTGTCATCCATTGAACACGGGTCAGGTCCGCCTGACGGGTTCTTACATATTGCTCTGATTTCAATTCGAGGAGTTTATTAAAGACGTCTTCGTCATCACTGTATTCGACAACCCGTGGTTTGCCGACTTCGCGTTCAAGTTTGCGTTCATTACGTAAGAGATTTTTGTAAAAGGATTTTCCACCTTGTTTGCATTTTTCTTCGTACGAGGCGAACCCCTCGGATAAATCCATGTAGGGAGAACAAGTC
>JAGQQC010000408.1 GCA_020426395.1 Planctomycetaceae bacterium | reverse complement strand
CAATTGACAATGGAAGGTTTATATAAAACGCTGAAGCACCTCGGACTGGACTCTTCGCACGTCGTATATATTCGCACTTTTCTGGATCCGATCGAAAAAGCGGGAGAAGTGGACGATGTCATCAACAGTTTTTTCCCGGAGGACGCCCGACCTTCAGTCACACACCTGGAATGGAAAACAGAAAACAGTATCGAAATCGAAATGATCGCCTTCGCTCCGAATGACATCAACATTGAAGGTGCCGATCCCAAACTCGAAATCCAGCATTTCTGGTTAGACTGGTTGACAGTTTCGCCCGTCTACTGCCGGTACACAATCGTGAACAGTCCATTTCGGATCTACATCAGTGATCTGGTTGCGGAGAATGCCAATTCCCATGCGGATGAAATTCACGAAATTTTCGGCAAGCTCCAAAAAATTCTGGCGGCCACCGGTAGCGATCTCAACCATCTGGCGAAAGCAACCTATTACACGACCAATGCGGAAGTGAGCAAACCATTCGGAGCGATCCGGAAGGAATATTACAATCCAAACCATCCCCCTGCGGCTTCACTGGCCCGAATCGAGGGAATCGATGGAGAAGATAAATCAATCGCCATCGACATGATTGCGGTCCCGGTTAAAACCGAGTAGCAAGTTTCTCTCAGGCAACAGCCTCTTCGAGGCTGGGTGCCGCCGGGGAAAGTGCGAGCAACTTGTTGAGATCAAGTTGGTAATAGTGATCCTCGCGCGACGGTTCCATCAGACCGGGCGTGATATACAACTGCCCTGCCTGGGGAGCGAAAACCAGGCTTCCCTGATTGTCGTTTCGCCGAACCGTGTTTTTTGTCGGATGCTTGGGGATTCGTCCCCGCTGTAAATCGAAACGATCCCGCAGTGAAGCTTGAGCCTGCTTTAGACTGACTTCTTCTTCGGCCTCCCAATTCAGCAACTGGTTTAATCTTTCTAACCGGTACTCTGAATGTGGCACTTGTTTACCGAAAGGAGGAAAGAGGACAGCATGGTTCGTGCTGACCAGTCGTTTCAAATTACTCCGAACATAGACATCGGAGCCATCATATTCAAGGTAACAGATGCGTCCCGTGTTGGCCTCACTAAAACAAAGTGACCAGGCTCCATTGCGATCCATGTTATGAAAGATGGCCAGGGCAGCTTCGATGCAGTCCGCTTTTTCGAGGATGTTTTTGACGATCACTGGATGAATGCGACCTTTGGCCGTTTCCGGTCGGCGAGGACGGTCTAGTAGAATCGTCGTCGTCACGGTTAATCCACATTCGTTAATCCCGTTGAGTCCTCCGACCTGACCAGCAATGGAATAGAGGAGATTGCGGTATCCCCCTTTGGGGCGCCGTAACTGCAAAACGCGACGCATCGAGGAACCAATGATCATCGTGATCGGGGAATCCTCATTCACGCAGTGCAACATTCCCGAGGAACCATTCAATTCCGGTGAAATGGCGAACTGAGCACAGCCCGGAATGTATTCTGGATAAAGCCCGAGATTATGCCCAATGGCGGCGGGAAAACTAATTCCCATCGCATCCGCCAAACCCTGCATTTCTTCGATTTCGTCTTCACCGAAATAAAGAGTTGGATCGCTGATTGCTTCATCCAGCTCCGGGATATCCAGGATTCGTGGGCCCAACACCTGGGCAACCTTACGAGTCACCAGCTTCGTCTGTGCGGCCTGATTGCGTCCATGCTGGAAACCGATTTCGTAGGGTGAACCGGTCAACTCGACTACAGGGATAGGAAAATCGGCACATAAACCTGAATTGGGGCGTTTGCGTAAATCAAGATTTTGATAATCTTCTTCCGCCTCCAAGTTCAACCGAACGAAATCTAGAATCTTCCGCAAACTGCAGGAGCCTCCCAGCGGAAGCTCTTTGATCAAACCGACCAGCGGAGTCAGGTCGAACTCTTTGGAGATTTCAATCAGCATTTCGATCTGCATACATCCGTCGATGAAGTAATCGTCTTCGAGTGCGGCATCCAGATCGAATCGCCTGGCGGGATAACCCGTTTTTCGGCTTAGAAAATCAACGCAGGCGACAATAAACGCGTCGACATCCAAGGCATCTCTGTCAAATGCCTCCTTGCCAAATGCATCCTTGTACGTGGAGAATCTCGGTGAACTCATTTTACCTGACCAGTAATCGCTACCCGTTCCCAAGGCAATCATCGTTCGCGTTCCTGACTTCACGTGGAGAAACACAAATAACTGATTCGACTTGCGAACGTCGCTTCGTTGCGGAAGGTTGTTTCCCGATCACTGAGTTTGAAAACGGAGTTTGAAAAAAAAACCGTTATGGAAAAAACTCAGCCAATGGAAAAACAACGTGTAGAGATCGACACAGCTCACTTCATTGCAAGCTGCCGTTTCCATGTCTAAACGGTAGCGGTCTCCACACAGTTCTTCAATCAGAAAAAGTGGTCACAGAAAATTTATTCGCAAGCAGACCAAACGTCATGCATAGCTTGCCCAGCTTGATCTAAGATTGTGCAAACGAAATGTTAATTTCAGGTTCAGAGAACCAAGCTCGCTCCGATCTCTAACTGTTCCTCCTGTTCTTCGTATTTTGTCATCAACGAAACCGACCGGACAACCATTTTCCCCCTGTCCATGTAAGCCCACGAAATTATCACGAAGAGGGTGCTGAAGATGGACAGGGCGACACAGCCCCTCTTAATATTAGGGACTGCTCCTGACTGAGAAACTGCCAGTCTCCCCAAAGCCAGGAGGATTTACGTGCTTCAGGATATTTAAGCAACATTCAAATCTCAGTAAACAACCTGCATTAGCAAAAGGAAACGCCGTGCGTCGGAGTAAGGTATTGGAGAAAATTCGAGCTGGAAAAGTCGCTCGGATCTGTTGTCTGGGACACGTCATTCCCGCATATATCAAATTTGCCGCCGAATTTGGATACGACGGTATCTGGTTTGACAATGAACACCGAGCTATGTCCGACCGGGAAGTGCAGATGATGCTCGCTTATTTTCATCTGCATGACATCGACTGCATTTTGCGTCCCCCGACCCTCGAAAAAACCCGGTTGTACCGCTATTTGGAAGATGGAGCGACCGGACTAATGATTCCGCACGTTTCAACTCCCGAACGAGCACATGAACTCGCCCAGGCGGTCCGCTTCCCCCCCATCGGAGACCGGGGTTTGGACGGAGCCGGGCTCGATTCCGACTTCATGTTTGATGATGTCGATGAATACGTAAAATTCGCCAACAAAGAGACGTTTCTCTGCGTGCAAATCGAAACGGTCACGGCAGTGAACAATGCCGAAGCGATTGCCGCCGTCTCAGGAGTCGATTGTCTGTTTGTCGGCCCGGGCGACTTGGGACTGCGATTGCGAAATATGGAAAATCCCCCCTTCGATATCGCCACGGCCCAGAAGACGGTCTCTGCAGCGGTTAAAAAGCATGGCAAATCCTGGGGGCAACCCGCTTTCAGTAAAGAAATGGTTAAAGACCTTTCATCAGAACTGAATGCTCAGTTCCTGGCCTTTGGTGGAGATTTCGGCGCTCTGCGTTCTCAATTGGAACATAATGCCGCCGAATTTGACGAAGTTCTCAACGAGGACTATAAATCTGCGAAACAGACACGCCCCTCGTACTGAGACACGTTCGTTAAACTCGGTTCCTCATGCACGATATAAGTGTGAGCACCACCAGCTAGAGAGGAAAATGAAACCATGCCAAAATTAACCGTCGAAGGTTACGGAGAATTTGATGTTCCCGCAGGAAAGCGACTTGTGCTCGCTTTGACTGATGAAGCAGGCGTCGACCAGTTGCATGCATGCGGAGGAGTCGGAAAATGCACCACTTGCCGGGTCGAATTCCTGGAAGGGGAACCGGAAAGCATGACAGAGGCCGAGAAAGCAGTTCTGGAAGCCCGTGGACTTGAGGGCGTACGACTCAGTTGCCAGATTCTCTGCGATCAGGATATGAGCGTTAAGGCCATCAGCCGCTTTGAAGGTAGCGGCCGCAAAGACTGTGGTCCTCGACCGACGGACGAGCTTCAACCGTAAATCAACGTTCCTTATACCTCTAAACAATAAAATAAACCGTCTTCCATTAAGAATAGTGGAAGACGGTTTTGAAATTAATTGAACTCGACTGAGTCACACTTAATTTGTCCGCGGACGACGTGAGCGGCCGCGGGATCCACCACCAAAGTTATTCTGTGGAAACAAATCGCGAAGCACTTCTCTCGCCCGCACGGAATTAATTTTCTTGAGCGGAAC
>JAGQQC010000407.1 GCA_020426395.1 Planctomycetaceae bacterium | reverse complement strand
TGAAGGGGAAATGGATTGCCAGGCAAGTTTCTTCAAAAAGAATCAGGAACGGCTACAGGAAGCGGAAGCAATTCAACACAAGTTACGCAAGTACGATCTACTGGCCGATCATCAAACGCGATATGACTTTTTTGATCGACAGTTGCCCCCAGAGGTCTACGACCTGTCCCGTTTGACGAAATGGTTAAAAAAAGCTGAGCGAGAAAACCCTTATATTCTCCAATACAATCTGACCGATTTGATTCAGGAAGACCAGGATTCGGCTGCGGACCAACAATTTCCAGACCATCTGCAGGTTGGACAAAACCTGTTTCAACTGGAGTATAAACTCGCACCGGGTGAACAAGATGACGGGATTACCATGACGGTTCCCAGAGCGGCCATCAACCAGATTGATCGGCAGCGACTGGGCTGGCTTGTTCCCGGTTTGCTGGAAGAAAAAGTCACGGCTCTGATTAAATCGCTCCCCAAACAGTTGCGCCGTTATTTTGTACCCGCCCCCGACACAGCGCGGGAAGTCATTGAACAACTTCCCTTTGCGGAAGGGGAATTGCTGGAACAATTGGCGACAAAACTAAGCCGTCTTTCGGGAGAACCGATTCGCCCCACAGACTTCGATCTCACAAAAATCCCCTCACATTTAAGGATCAACTTGAAGGTCATCGACGAAAATCAATCGCTCGTTAAAGAAGGGGAGCAACTGGAAGAAATTCAACGGGAATTCGAACAAACTTCGAGTGGTCCATCCTTTGAAGTCGCCGAGTCGAAGTGGAATCAAAGTGAACTTACCGATTGGCCGGATGTCGACATCCCCGAAGTTGTGGAAGTAAGTCATCAGGGAATGCAACTCAAGGCGTATCCCAGCTTGATGGATGATGGAGATTCCGTGAGCCTGATCCTGGTTGATTCGCCAGATAAACGCTTTCGATTACATCGAGAAGGGGTCTTGCGGTTGTTCTTGTTGAAGCACCAGAAAGCACTTCGAACGCAGATTGAACATTTTCCGGGGCTGAATCAAATTCAATTACTCGCAACATCGATATCGGGTTTGAAACTGCGTGAAGAACTAATACGGCTTCTCGCCAGGCGAGCCCTGTTCACGACGGAACAGCTACCGGCAACCAATGAACAATTCCAATCGTTCTGTAAACAGGCGCGCAACCGGATGTCGGTTGTCATTCAGGAACTGGTTGATTTAATCGGACCGCTGGTTGAACAATATCACGAAGTCCTCATGCTGCTGGACGGGATCAAGCAACCCTATTTGAAGCCGATCACCGATGATATTCGGTCACAGTTACAACTTCTTATTCACCCGCATATGTTTACTGTAACCCCGTGGAGATGGCTGTGCTGTTACCCACGTTATCTGAATGGCATCCAATACCGCTTGGAAAAAGCGATGACCGGGAACCATCAGAAGGACATGATACAGCTACCTCAATTTCTTCCGTTATGGGATCGTTGTCGTAAACGATTAGAAAGTGGTCAGGGTCTTGATGACCAGGAATTCGTGCAATATCGCTGGATGATTGAAGAACTGAGAATCTCGCTGTTTGCCCAACCACTTGGTACCGCTCAAACGGTTTCGATCAAGCGATTGGAAAAGCAGTGGAAGAAAGTTCGACTATAGATAGAACATTGAATCCGCGCAATAAAAAACCGCCTTGCCGAAACATCTCGGTAAGGCGGTTCGAGTATGATCAATATTCGCGAATTAAACGTGGATGGCGGAACCACCATCGACGGTCAATGTTTCCCCTTGTACAAGGTCGCTGAGCGGACTGCAGAGGAACAAAATCGTATTGGCAACGTCGTCGGCCATCAGGACACGTTGTCCCATCATCGACTTGGTATCCCGTTCAGCGAACATTCGATCGGAGAAGGGGATTTTACGAGTCGAATCAGTTTCCACCAAGCCTGCCTTGACGACGTTGATGTTCACGTTGTCACCGATTTCGAGAGTCAGGTGACGAGCAATACTTTCGAGAGCCGCTTTTGAGCCACCAATCAAACCATACATGGGAAGAGCCATGTGTGATCCGTGACTGGAGATGGTAACGACTTTGCCGCGACCCTGAGACTGAGCGAGCAATGGATAAGCTGCCCGGACCAGAAAGATCAGTGACAAGACATTGATGTCCATCGCTGTGTGGAAATGTTGACGTTTGGATTTGAGCAGCGGGCGGAATCCGCCAGTCGCGGCGTTGCTCACAAGAATATCGAGCTGTCCGATGTTTTCTTTAATAAAGTCCATCATGCAGTCGATATCATCTTCTTCGCCCATGTCAGCTTTGATGACATAAACCTGCCGTCCCAGCGCCAGGATTTCCTGAGCCAATTCCATGGCGGCGGCCTGTGAAGTGGCATAGTTGACGATGATGTCGGCGCCAGCCTGGGCCAATTTCAAAGCGGTGGCTCGTCCAATACCGCGTGAGCTACCTGTTACCAGAGCGACTTTGCCTGTCAGGTCAATCATGGTTTTCAACCTTTCGTCAGTGAAAATCCGGCTGATCCGGTGAGTTTGTGTTGTTGAATTGTTTGTTCGTTAAAAAGGTATTTATTCTATTCGCAGCAAATTTGCTGATCTTGATATTATTTTTTCAGTCAGTTTTATTTCGTCAGGTTCGAGTCCACGCTGACTTGCATGTTGGCACCGGGAACGATGTGGTTTTCGTAACCTTGGACCTCCAGCAAGACACGATTCTGGCTGTCGTAAAGCACAACATCGAACCGGCCGTGATGGTCATCCTGCCCACAGAATCGAACGGTAGCTGTGCAGCGTTCACCTGGTTCAGGTAGGCCACACAACGAGATTTTCTGGACTCCGTTGGGAATCGCGATTACACCGGAACGGACAACCCACAGATAAGCACCGCATCCGAAGAAGCAACCGTCGAGCAATGAGGAAGGCATGATCCAGCCTTCACGAGCCCGGCGTCCGGCGACATCGTCCAGACTGGGTGCTTCGAAGTAGGCAATTCCCAGATCTTCTACAGACCCCATCTCTTTAATGGAGCGGAAGATCGGCCCGTGATAAATGACCGCTTCTTCCAATGTTGGAAAGGTGCAGGGGAAAAGTTCCGTTGTTGAAGGAGGTTCCGGGCGAGTTAATATTTCAGATTCGGGGGCGACATCGACGACGCAACTGAAGCAGGGGCGATTCTGCTGAAGCAGTACACCACGTCGATTGTAATAGTCAATCCCCAATTGAACATGAATTCCGTCCGTCTGTTGCGTAGCAAAGACTCGCATCAGAACGGTGTTGTCCGTTGGGAAGCGGATGCTATTAAGGATTTTCAAATCTCGCAAGTTAATTACTTTGAGATCCGTTCCCGCCAGCAGTTGGGCAGCTTCTACCATCGATTCCATTGCGACCACAAAGGGAAACATCGGACGTTGTTTGAATTGATGTTGTGTCAAAAAAACGTCGGCAGTGGGATCGAGTTCTGTTTCAACGACAATTTCCTGCCCAGGTGTGTGGCTGACAATTCGGTCCACCATCGGCGGCAAAGCCAGTTCAGAAGTCGTCGAAATCGCTGTTGTCTCTACACCGGCTTGAAGAGCAGGTTGTTGAGCATCTTCTTCGATTTTCGAGCGGAAGCTATCCACTTCGGTGATGATCACTTCGCTCTGTGGTAAGCCAGCGGCGATTTCATCCAGCAGATGCTTGGCCCCTTCGAGAGAGGGCATAAATTTAATGTTGTGTAATTTACGGATATGCTGGGATTCCGGTCGAACGGCCATTCCCACATCATCCCAGGCATGCCAGTGGAAGACAGCCGTTGGCAAGTTTGGACGATAAGTTCGAGACCAGTCCATCAGTTTGGCAACCATATCATTGGCGACACTGTAGTCAGTTTGACCAACTCCGCCGAATCGACCACTTACCGAGCCAAACGCGACCATGAACTGCACCGGATCCTGTTCGGTCAGGGCGAGCAGATTAGCTGCTCCATCAACTTTGGCTCCAATTGTCCGGCGGACGAGTTCTTCCTGTTTCTTGTCGAACCGAGTTGCCCGTTCAAAACCGGCTCCATGAATGATTCCATGAATCGAACCATGTTCAGTTCGAATACTGTTCAGCACTTCGGCGAGAGCATCCCGATTGCTGATGTCGCAACCGTTGTAATAAGCTTGGACACCTTCGGCAGCGAATTCACGTAATGTTCGTCCGATTTCGAGTGCTTTTTCAAAACGTCCCCAGGCATCCATCGGTTTTTCGCCGTTCGCCAGGGCTTCTTTCATCACGGAACCTTTG
>JAGQQC010000406.1 GCA_020426395.1 Planctomycetaceae bacterium | reverse complement strand
AAGCCTCCTTCAGCGGCATAGCCTTCCCGTTTGAAGAGAGTTCCGCTCAGGTGAATCGGGATGTTTAGTTGCTCTCCGATTTCCATCTCGGCTGGCAACCCGGCTGTGACCACATGTAACGGCATTGAACCAGAACCCTCAGTTGTGACCCACAAATCGTAAAGATTGCCGTTTTGATTCTCGGTTGAATTTTCCCGCTTGAGAATTCGTCGTGCGTGGCCGTCGAACTCAATCAATCGTCCCCGCCACGCATCCGTCTCTGCCATCCAGACCTGGTATGTTCCGGAGCGGTCCGTATTCAGTTGCAGTAGCCCCCGATCCGTTTGTGTCAGTTCAGTGACGATGCGCTGAAAAACAGGGACCTCTGTTTTTTTCAAACCCAGGTAATCATCTTCGATGTTTTGTTTTTCGGCCTCAGAAAGTAGGGGGGGGAGTTCGGTAATTAACGCCTGTTTTTCCGAGCCGGCTTCCTCATCTGTTGGTACGCGTTCCCCGGAGAGGGTGATGACGACCTGATCGGTTTCGGCATTCGTTTCCTGAGTGACTTGTTCCGGAGGAATGAGCCAACTCCAGAATTCTGGTTGAGCGACTTTCTGCATCGCCACGATCACGAAAACCAAAGCAACGCAGAGCATCACCAGTCGCAGTTGTTCCTTTTGATTCATCCAGGGGGATTTATTATCAGGGCGTTGGAATCGCATAGGCTGCTCTGAATTGGCTCAAAAAATGAAATTTAGATCTTGTCCAAGATACGTGTGGCGGCTTTTCTACACGATAAAGTCCTTGAAACGTGATTTTTGCGCCGCCAGAACCCGCTACAGTAAAATCTGATACGAATAGAAGTGCTCCTAAAACCCTGTGGGTGATCACTTTGTCCCTGATTATGCAGGTTCAAGAACAGCCACAATTGGGTTTCAGGATCGGTTCAGACAAATAATCGCACTTGGAAGTGCATAAAAAACGATGCTTTTCAGTGGCAATGGGGTTTGATGTCTGTCTTCCGTTTACGTTATAGAAGTGCTGCCGGTTTCTTCCAGCAGCATGGTCTTTTATAAAAGTATTACTGAACACATCTCAAGGAATGTCCCAATCTCGACATCCTTTTCTATCGAACTCCTCTAGATAGAAGTGATCCTGAAACCCTCTGATGGGTCACGTTACTCCTGATTTTGCAGGTTGCAGAACAACCACAACCCGGTTTTTCGAAAGTTTCTAATTTATCCGGGCTTATTGATTTCATTTCAATTTATCCTGAACAAACCTGTTCCGTCGATCTTCCTGAATCCTTTCTGGAAACGTTTTCTGTTTCGCCTATTCATTATTGCAGGTTGCCGAATTATAATTGACCCCTGTTTAGGGCCTTTCTGAATTTATTCTTGTCCGGGCTAATCTCCTCCAGTTTCTGTATACGCTATTAGTGCTCCTAAAACCCATTGATGGGAGAACTGAACCTTATTTGGCTGGTTGTCAAACAGTCACAACCGGGTTTTAGGATGGACGCTAACCTTTCCTTCGGGAAGATTCGTCGAGTGCATATGAATTTATTGTCAGTTCGTATTTTGCCCGGCCTGATTACCCTGTTCGGGGTCATCTGGAGCAGCTTAGCGTTATGTTCTCTCCTTAGAGCGGAAGAGAACACGATTCCTTTTCTGCAAGGCTTGCGTGAACGCGAATATTTTGACATTGCCCTCTATTACATCGAACAGCAGCAACAGCGGCCCAATCTCGATCCGCAAATGGCAACCCGGCTGGAATATGAACATGCTGCACTTTTGCTGGAATCGGCCAGTCAATTTCGAAATCCTGACAGCCGGCAACAACGGCTGAATCTGGCGGCAAAAGGTTTACAAGAATTTGTCGAAGCCCACCCCGACCATCCCCAGGTGGGTGAGGCGAACCGGGAGCTGGCTAAAGTGCATTTGAATAATGCGCGTGTTGCTTTATGGGAAGCGGAGTCTGAAAGAGATCAACAGAAACAGGACGGCCTGCGGAAACAGGCGCGGGATGAAATCGAACTGGCTCGGGAAATCTTCCGCAAAGCCTTACCCCAACTGACGGCTGAATACGGTAAGTTCCCGCCGCATATCGATTCGAATGAAAACGAAGCTCAGTATCGGGAAAAGAAACAACTTGAACAAAGTATTATCAACAGCCGGTTAGAGTTGGCGAAGTGTACTTATGAAGAAGCCCAGTCTTATCCGGAAGGTTCGCCCGAATTTCGAGAACGGCTCTCGCGGGCTATCGATGAATTCGAACTGCTCCACTACGAATTTCGCAATCAAACTGGTGGGCACTACGCACGGTTATGGCAGGGGAAATGTTACGAGGAGCTGGATGAGTTAACCAAAGCCCTTGGGATCTATACCCAAATTCTCTCGCAACCGCAGTCGTCCCCGGCTGTGGAGCGATTGCAGGATCTGGCCGAAGAATTCCGGCTCATCTGTTTGAATCACCCCGACCAGACTGAGTACGAGCAAGTGATTCAAGAAGCAAATCACTGGATCACCAATACCCGTAAACGTCGTTATTCCGCTGCGGGATTAGGAATTCTCTGGCAACGTGCTCTGGCTTATGAAGCATTTGCGTTGACCTTACCGGAGGGGACCTCCCGACGGCACAATCTGCGGCAAGCCTTGAACGATGCGGAAGAGGTCTTGCGGTTTCCCGGTCGTCACAAAGGGTTGGCCGCGCAAATGGCGCGGCGATTGAGTCAGCAATTGCGTGGTGAAGAGAATGCCCCTGAAAATTTTGTTGAAGCACTGGATCGTGCTCAGCAATTGATGAATCAGCTCAGTGACATCAAAGCGGAATGGGATGAAGCCCGAAATAACAATGAAGTCAATCTTAAAAGTAAACAGTCGATTTACGAGGATCACCTCGCGCGAACGAAAGAAGCACTCCAACTGGCCGATGACCTGCGCGATAATCAAACCAAACCTGCGGAATTGGCGCAGCTCTTTTATTATCGAGCGTATATCGATTACTTGACACAGAATAGTTACGCGGCAGCGGTTCGAGCGGAGTACGTTGCTCATCAGTTCGCGACGGTCGATTCTGAAATGGCAGAACGGGCTGCCGTATTATCCGTTGCCAGTTTTGCACAAGCCTTGAATAAGTCGGGCGAAACGGGCCGCGCGGCCAATCTTCGCATGATGGAGCAGGCCGCTCGATATACACTCAAGGTTTGGCCAACCAGCGACATGGCGGCCAACGCATGTCAGTTGATGGGGCAGGCGTTTGCGGAAGGAAAAGAGTACCAGAAAGCGGCCGACTGGTATTTTCGGACTCCTTCAGGGAGTGTACGGGAAGCCCATAATCATGTGCTGGGAGGTCAGGCCCTGTGGCAAACGTATTTACAATCACGTAAATCTCACGGAGCAGAATCCCCCACCGCGGAAGAACAGAAGTTGCTCAGCTCGGCGGAATCGGAATTACAGCAGGGTGTGCAGTTCCTCCAGAAATTTTCGTCTGCCCCACCACTCGAATTGATCACGGGTAAAGCAACTCTCGCCGAAATTTATTCCCGGCAGAATCAGAATGAGAAAACTATTGAACTTTTGACACAGGACCCTGCTTCCGTGATTGGGGTCATCGAAGCGGGGGACAGTCAACTTCCTCTCTCCGAGACGTTTGCCTTTTCTGTGTATCGATTACTGCTCAAAGCCTATGTGGGTGTGCGCGATGTTGAACAAGCCCTCGCTACGATGCAGCGAGTTGAAAAACTGGGCGAAGCAAACTCGCAGTCGTCGACCGTCAGCATTTATGTGCAACTGGGTAAGGAACTGGAACGCGAACTGAATGAAAGAGAAGCGGCCGGTGAACAGGAAGAACTTGCCGAGATCCGCAAAAACTTCGAGCAATTCCTGGAAGGGTTATACAAGCAGAAAGAGGGACAGTCGTTTTCCTCTCTGTTCTGGATTGCGGAAACCTATAACAGCCTGGGAAACAGTTTGCCTGATCGAAGTTCTCAGGAAGCGGTTGAGTTCTATCATCGGGCCAGGTCGGCCTATCAGACGATACTTGAGCGGGATGCGGATAATCCGGAGTTCATTACCGATGAGCAAGAGACCGGGATAAAACTTCGCCTTGCGACCACCTTGGGAAATCTGGTGGATTATGCCGGGGCGAACAAAATGATGGAGGATGTCGTTCGAGCGAATCCCAATTCACTGGTCGCGCAATATGCCGCAGCCAATCTACTGCAAGAAAGAGGGATGCGACCCAACGAAGGGGCTATTCCTGCTTTGCAGCAAGCGATTCAAGGAAACG
>JAGQQC010000405.1 GCA_020426395.1 Planctomycetaceae bacterium | reverse complement strand
AGAAAGCGCCCCTTCGATGGCCCTCGTCTTGTCCGTCTTACTACCCTCTGTCATTCTGTTGACCGGATCGTTGTCTGTCTTGACTCTGGTCCTCTTGTGGAAGCGTCGAAAGCGAAAGACTCGTTAAGAATCTCCGCTTTCAGGAGAAATGTTACGTACTCCCGGACATTCATTGAGAGAACGTTATGATGATCTGGAAATCGATTTTTTCGCGGCCACTAATATGATGTTATTGATGCCATTACTTGCTTATTCAGCTCACATCAGCCAGTCCTATTGGGCGCATCTCTCAGAGTCTTCGGTTCGCACGATTGTTTCTGTGGTAGTGGTGATCGTTATTTCTACCATATTGGGTTGGCACGCAACGAAGACCAGGAAAGAACAAAATATCTGTAAACTTGGCTGGGAGGGAGAACTTAAGACTGCGGAAGAACTCAATCAATTGATGTTGGACGGTTGCCGAGTCTATCACGATCTCATTTATCAATACGGCAACATTGACCATATTCTCGTCTGTTCAACCGGTGTGTACACGATCAATACGAAAACTTGGAGCAAGCTGAAAACGGGACTAAACCGGGCAAAAGTGGCTGTAGACCGACCAAATCAAGTTTTTCGTTTTTCTCAAGGGAGAACGAGAGAGATCCCGGTGCAAGCTCTTCAAATGGAAGCGAAATGGCTTGCTAACAATTTGTCGAACTCAACCGGAAAAACCGTTCGTATTATCCCGATACTGGCCTTACCCGGTTGGTTTATCGATGGGGCTTCGATCCGGGAGGATTATGGCATTATTAACCCCAAAAAATGTAAATCGTTTTTCCTCAATCGACGTGAAATACTTTCTTCCAACGAAGTGCAGCAGATCGCCTTCCAGGTGGAGCAGCTTGTGCGGAATGTGACCCCCTCGTTCAAAAGTGAAAAGAAGTGGAAATCTTCCTGAGGTTAAACCGTCTGACTTTGTCGTGACCCATCCGGTGAAAAGTGTGTTACACAACACCGAAAGCTTGCTCAATGGCTTTCTTGATCTCCTTCACCGGCTGGGCATATCTTCTTCGGGATTGATCCCGTACCAGTTCTGATCGATTCACGGTGCTTTCTTCCGGCTTGATCGTCTCCATCGTGAAGGCCGGCTTGCTCATTCCGTCGATCATCAGGCGGATGCAGGCCCGGTATTTAGGAAGAGCAATCAAGTCGCTCGCTTGAACGGGACCGGTCAACTGTTCGGCCAGAATGTCGGCATCGTTGGGGCCAACGGCGAAGACGAGTAGACTGCCAACGTTGCCAAAGACGGCCTGTAGTGTTTGTGGTTCGACCTGATCGAGGAATTGGGTGGCCAGACAGAGTCCGAGTTTATATTTGCGAGCTTCGGAGAGAAAAACCGAGAAACTGGACGTGGCGACGTTCTGAAACTCATCACAGTACAGATAGAACGGCCGTCGAAGTGTTTCTGGGACGTTGGCTCTCGCCATCGTCGCGAGTTGGAGTTGTGTCACGAATAGTGAACCCAGGAAGGACGAAGTTCTCTCCCCCAGCTTCCCTTTCGAGAGGTTGATAATGATGATTTTGCCTTCGTCCATCGCTTGCCGGAAATCAACACGGCTTTTCGGTTGGGAGACCATATTGCGAATGACGGAGTTGGTGAGGAGTTGGCGAAGTTTGTTTTCGACGGAGGCAAAGGGGTCATCTCCTTTCAAGGCTCGCAGTCGTGGGAACGTGGATCGCCACCAGTTCTGTACGACCGGATCGGACACCCGGACAAGAACCTCTCGACGAAAGCGGTCATCAACATCGTACATGCGGAGCATATCGAGAATCGTACAGTCCCCCGCCAACATCAAAGCCAGAACCGTATTCCAGAGAATGTCTTCCAGACGAGGCGTGTGAGTCCCGGTGCCAAAGACTTTACGGAATGTGCTGACGACTCCATCACAGGCGAGGTCGGCCATTGACGGGGGGACATCCAAAGGATTGATACTGACAGGGTATGCCAGATCACTCGGTTCGATCAGGATGACATCATTGGTGCGATGGCTGGGTACGTGGGCAAGGATTGTGTCCGCCAGATCCCCGTGCGGATCGACAACCGCGATCCCCTCTCCGGCAGCCATGTCAGACAAAATTCCATTCGTTAAAACGGTGGATTTTCCATTTCCCGTTTTGCCGACGATAAACAGATGCCGAAAGCGGTCGTCGGTTCGAATACCGAATGGCTCACTACGGTCTTGAAACGCCACCTTCCCCAGCACCGAGCTACCCGGCTCCCTTTCCTTGAGGGGTAACCCCACCGGTGGTTCCAACCGCCGGGAATGTGTCGCCAGCATAGAGACATCGCGTACCGAACGAGTCGGCAAATGCCAAAGCGTTGCCAATTCCTCATCGGAGAGCAGAAACCGAGGTGTCCGCAAACTCGTCTTGTTACGAAAAACCTTCGATGCCTCGAACCGGCCAAAACGGGGCTCCGTGAATTTATTCAACACGGCTGCTAGTTCCCGAAGCTTCTGTTTCGCTGGTCGTTCCTGTTTTGTTGATCCTTGGACTATCAATCGTAAACGGACTTCAAAGAGATGCTGTCCCAATTTGACCGATGCCGCCTGTAAATCCTTCTCGCTGTCATGCATACGAGAGGAGGTCTTACTGAGTTCGTCGTCGAACGTAAATCGGCCTTCCTGATTTCTGATGAGCAGTCGGACCATCAATCTGACAAAGAGACGTCGTCTCCATTTGGGACTGCTGGCGTAACGGGCGTATTTCCGAGCCAGAGTTCGATGCTGCCGAAAGAATGGTTTCGTTAATTGCTCAATGGCTGTTTGAGCCAAACGAACTCGTCTTGGTCTTGCGGGGATGACTTCGATTTCAATGCGACTCTGGAATTCGGAATTCCCCGTAGCGACCGCTTGTAACAGTCCACCGAGCGGATCATCAACTTCGTTTTGGGTTACATCTTCAAATTGCTGATACCGGAGAATCGGAAACACGTCAGGCCGCAAATAAAGTGACATTAACCACGAAGTTTGCCCTATCGGGGTGTCAAAGGTTGTGTCTTCCAGTACCTCAACCGAACAATCGGGATACTTTGCCTGAAACTGCCCTTGAATCAGTCGATGTTGGATACCCGGAAAACGGCAAAAGAGGCCGACCTGTTCCTGATGTTGAGCAATGATAAACGTAACAGGCTGCTTGCGTGACGTGGCATGATGAATGGCGGCCAAAATCGACCGCATGTGACGGGGACCACGTTCGTTGTGAGGCGTATCGCTTATCGAAATCAACATGCGATGTAGCCTAGCGGACTCCCCTCTTGCTGTCAGCCCGTCATCAGATTTATATAAAACCCGCCTTTGAAGTTGCATGATTCATTGGCGGGTTGTGCCCCATTGTGGCTATTGAACTGCTCGGGAGTGAGTGACCAGTCCGGTGAGGGAGTGGTGGGATTTTGAAAAAGCCCGGCACCATCGGAGCAAGGAGCCTGCCAACAGGTCGAGGCAGACTAGCACACCACGGCCGGCGTTTCCAGTTTTGAATTTCGTGAGTGAAACTGACGTGCCTGGGAACGAAGAAGTGGAATGGCTTTGTCCTGCGTCGTCTGGAAACAAGGAGCGAATAACGCATCCGGTTCCTGAAGATAGTCGTCCAGCGAGACGACATAAAACGGCACAAACGACATTGTGCCCGTAAGTTCTCGGGTCATTTTAAGAATATGTTCCTGTCGTTTCTTCGATCCGGTGACTACGAATAGCACACGATACTCTTCTGGAGAAGCGACCAGATCGACCCGATACCGCTGCATCTTGCTCAGGAGACTGTCGGAATCTTTGTAAGACAAGATGCGTTCTGTGCTGTTATCGAGTTCCAGGCAGTACGTGAACCGTGTTGCATCGGGTAGAATCAGCGTGAATCGCCCATCAGGAAAGAGAGGACGTTCGCCACATTCGATTTGCCAAGTGTTTTCCGAATAATAATCGACGACTTGGATCCCACGCTGATGAGCGGCGATCAATGTATGCACCACAAACTGGGACAATCCTTGTTGATGCCGGTGTCGTCCCGGACTGATTTCGGAGAGGAAGCGTTTCGTCGGTGATTTGGCATCGTCATCTTGTAAGACTGTCCGGTATCCGGCGAGAGTGAGTTTGTAGTAGAACCGACCTCCGCCTGGGCCGGTCGTGGCGTACCGCCACGAATGCAACTGGCCCACGGCGGTGAGTTGTTTCAGGCGTTCCTGGGCTCGTCGGAGACTGCCGAAGGAGTGGTTCCAGGTCTGGCTCAGTTTCAGAAATTCTTCTGCCGTTAATGGACACCGCAATAAAGCCGCTAGGATTTCAT
>JAGQQC010000404.1 GCA_020426395.1 Planctomycetaceae bacterium | reverse complement strand
CTGTCGTTTTGATCTTTCAAGTCAAATTCCATCACCAGTTCAGAACTGGAAAGCAACGAGCCGATTCCGCCCAACTTAACCTTGTCATTGAATCCCGTTTCCATTCGTCTGTTGGCTGGAGTGGTGAGATTCCTCAGATTTCCGACCCAGGCGCGTGGTATGAACATATAGAAGATCATGGAGACGAGGAACGTGAGCAGACACATAATTAAAAAGCCCCAGAGCAGTCTTTTGGTAAACCACCTGGAGCCTTCTTCAAGTTTGATTGTTCCCTTAACGGTGCTTTTCTGACGAAATCGGGATTGGGGTTCTGCTGTTTTGGTGTTCTGTTTTTGATCCGTGGCTTGAGGAGCACCCGCGGCACTAAGTTGGTAATTGAGTTGAAAATGTTGTAGCTGGGCTTCATAAATCATGAACGTAATCAACGTCCAGATACCCACAATCAGGAAGAGGATTAGTAGCAGGCTGTACTCCGTTGAATTAGTAAACATGCAGCCCAATGCGACCATCAGAACGCCGAATACCAGGATTCCCCAGTAGTAACTGGTCCTTTTTTCCATGAAGAGTACGATGCAACTTAGATAGACAATTAAGTTTGTTCCAGCACGGATTTGCA
Source organism: Planctomycetaceae bacterium (assembly GCA_020426395.1). Classification (GTDB taxonomy): domain Bacteria; phylum Planctomycetota; class Planctomycetia; order Planctomycetales; family Planctomycetaceae; genus Polystyrenella. Next base: position 3,722 of record JAGQQC010000404.1, on the reverse strand, counting down.
GATCTTCCAGGTATTGATTTCCGAGAGAGGCGTACGGGACGAAAATCCCGTTGAATTCCAGAATAGAAAAGAAAACGGCAATTAATCCGAGTCCGTTGGCAACCCAGGTGGGGAGAATCGCCGTGTTGCGCCGCTCCGTCAGATAATAAGCCACAGGAATCATAACCAGCAGCAGGCCTTGCGGTAAAAGAGATTCCTGCGCCACACACAGCATGCAGCCGCAATAGGCGAGAAAACCGTACACACTCAGTTTGAAAACGGTCGTGGTATTCACGGCAGGTTACCTCAACTGAATTCCGGTAGAATGAAAAAACTGTTGAATTTTTCAGAATCGACACTGACCTGAGTCACATTCAAAACCGGTTCTTCAAACGCCGTCTCTAATAACAGGTGTAATGTATGTAATTCGGTTTCCGGACGAGTTGTAACGAGGATCAGGCTCGTCGAAGGAGTACGAAATTCACAAGCTTCTCCCATCCAGCCGGAGAGTTCGCATTCCTTACCTCCTTTCGAGGTCGCCATCGTGGTTAATACTTCTTCAATGCCCATTGGACTGGAACGCCCGGACCAGCGTTGCGTCGTGTTTCCATTCACCAGCAGAGAAAACTGAGAGTCGCGGCTTTGCTGCATCTGCTCCATGGCGATTGTTGCTCCGAAGCTGAGCGCTGTTTCAACAAGATCCTGATGTTTTTCATCAGGCCTTTCCGGTAACCAGAGGTCGATCATTAACAGCACGTCGTCATCCCGGCTTTGGTGAAACTCCCGGATCATCAGTTCGTTACGTCGAGCCGAAGTTCGCCAGTGAATCGCCCGGGGATTGTCACCAGGACGGTATTCTCGCATGGAGTGAAATTCATCATCGAAGACACCTTTGCGCGTCTGTTTCTGTTGGACAAGTTCTGCCGCAGTAGATCGTTCTTTTTTCCAGAGGGTCGTCAACTTGCCCGTGCGGGGGTAAACAATAAGTTCATCCTGAACGTCAAAAACATGTCCTCGTTCAACCATTCCTAAGGGAGAACTTGTGATGACTTCCAGAGGACCGAATCGGTACTCCCCTCGCCGCATTGGGCGAAAATCATAATAGGAAGAAGTTGTTTGACGTGACGGAATCCGAGCGAGCAGAACTTCCGCCTGTAATGATTCCTCTTCATGATGGATGGTGTCTCGAACTACCATTACCCAGGCAGATCGAATCCGGCTTTTGTTGGTGTATTCAATATTTATCGCCAGCTTTTCACCCGCCATAACCGAGGTTGGTGTACGACGCCTTACTTCAGCGCTACGAACCATTGTCATTCCCAAGGCCCCGTTTACCACAAACGCGCCGGCGATGAAGGAGAACATGAGAATCATCATGTTTGAATGGCTCAACATGGAAGCGATCAAAAAGACCAGCATGAGCACCATCAGCATCATACCCTGCGGGGTAATTCGCATTCGTTGTCGATTAAAACGGACTTTTTTGACGGTTGCTTTTTGAGACTGCCAGGCTTGCAGGAAGAGGTAAGCCCCAGCCAGCAGCATGACCATGATGAAGGTTGCCGATATCAGGATCAGCATGCCTCCCTTGTTGGCCAATAGTTGAAATTGCAAGTTGGCCCAAATAAGTATGCTGCCGGCAACCATGAGCAAGAGGCCGAGTGCCACATACAAGAGGGGGCGACGCGGATTCCCCTGCTGTTGGTTCCGATACTGGCTAAAAGGCATAGAAGAACCTTCGTCAGTGAACTCTAGAATGGATTAGTGAGGTGCGAGAAGAATATTTGAGCGAGAGTTGCTGTATGAAGTGGTTGAATGCAGAACACATTCGATATGTATCATCATGTGTGATTTCAGTAAGAACCGCAAGTTGCCCGGTATGTTTCTTGGAAAATGGTCGTGAATGTCCGAAATGGAACAGCGGTTGATGCAGCTTTATTCTATATCCAGGCCAGACTACCTGACCTTGAAATGTGGCGGTCAACTGAGGTCATTATAGGCAGCGCTTTTGCATGAATAGGAAGAATTTCCCCTAGTGAATAGATAAAGCCCAGGATTGGCGCACAAGAAAGTGGGCAGTTTTCAGAGATTGATGAACGAATAAGTTCTGCCCTGATTACTTCAGAGTATGGTAGCCAAGTTTTGAACGAATCCGATTTACTTCGGCAAAAGCGCTTGGTTCCAGTTTCAACAGTCGGGCCAGTTGAGAACTGGAGCATCCCAGATGGATCGCCGCTTGATTCATTTCGTACTCGTGCCCCTGGAGAACATCCAGAGCTTCTGCCAGCACGATTGGGAAATCCTCATGGTTCGGACTGATGTTCAATTTGCCTTGAGGAAACCGTTTTTTCCATAAGGGGCTGGGCAAGTCATCCAGCCGTTCCAGTTGTCGAACTTCCACGGCCAGTTTGAGACGCAGGCGTTTCAGCGCCTGCTGGCGATTGGCTTCCTGACTTCGTTTTTCGGTGGCTTCCCCCTGTATGCCTGTGGGGAGATGTAAAAGAGAAATAGCCGTTTCAACCTTGTTGCGATGTTGGCCCCCGGGGCCAGAGCCGCGTGTTCTGGTTGTCTGGCACTCTTTTAGCAGGTCTGAGGGGGAGAGTTCAACAGGATGCATCATTCAATCTGCCTGCAATCGGAGTGCAAAATGGGGCTTTATTCGAGGAGAGTTTGTCGAGTGAGGGCGGTATTGCAAATTGCAAATGCCCGACAGAGAGATCATACTGGGAATTATTACGAGTTTGCGACTGTCCACCCTTTCTCTCCATGTAGTCCTAAATAAGGTTTAACGACATATGTCTGTTCGTCGTCCGGTATACAGCCTGGCTTGCACCTGTGGTTTGCTGTTTAGTTTGATTTCCCTTTCACTGTTCGCCGCAGAACCAATTTCCTATGAAGCGATACGTGAAAAGGCTATCTCTCCTCAGCAGGAACCAATCAAACTGTTTAATGGAGAAAACCTGGACGGATTATATACCTGGTTGAAAGAGACAGGCCATGAAGATCCAGAAAAAGTTTTTCGGGTCACCGATGGCATGTTGCATGTTACCGGGAACGGGTTAGGTGCTGTCTTGACCGAAGGGGATTACAAGGACTACCACGCCGTAGTGGAATTCAAATGGGGGCCTCGTACCTGGGCCCATCGAACAGACCGAACTCGTGACTCGGGCTTGTTATTTCATTGTGTCGGTCCGGATAACAGTTACGGGAATACCTGGCCGAACTCGATTGAAGCTCAAATCATCGAAGGTGGTGTCGGGGATGTAATCGTAGTACGCGGAACTACCCCCGAAGGAGAACCGATGCCCATCTCTGTGACGGCAGAAGTGACACAGGATCGTGATGGTGAAAATGTCTGGCACAAAGGGGGCGAGCGAAAAGTATTTCAAGGTGGCCGAATCAACTGGTACGGTCGTGACCCGGACTGGGAAGACGTACTCGGCTTTCGTGGGAAAGAAGATGTTGACAGCCCTGTGGGTAAATGGACCCGCATGGATGTGATTTGCGAAAAAGATCACGTGCTGATTAAGGTGAATGGAGTGACTGTAAACGAGTTGTTCGAAGTTTCTCCTACAGCGGGACGACTGTTAATTCAAACGGAAATGGCTGAATTATTCGTGCGTCGTTGGGAATTATGGCCATTGGGAAAGGCTCCCGAATTTAATGCAGATGAACTGAATAACGAGCCGTAAGCGTGCCACGAACCGGATATACTTCCTGTATTTCTGCGACAGGATTGCCTA
>JAGQQC010000403.1 GCA_020426395.1 Planctomycetaceae bacterium | reverse complement strand
ACCCTAATTCGCGAAAACCCCGGTAAATGCTTGCTAACGGACGCCACTTTCGCTAGCATAGCTGGCATTAGCAACGTATTTCGCTTGCAGGCAATAGCTAGCGTCCAAGAAGCGACTGGCAGCCAAAAGGTCACCGGTTCGAGCCCGGTATCCTCCACTCGTTTTAAGAGTTGAAATCCTCTGCGACGTCAGGTTGACGTCCACAACCAGGTTTTCAACGAGCCAAACATATAAAACCGCCTGTGATTTTCACCGGCGGTTTTTTTGTGGATTACTGGCTGTCACGGCCTTTGTGGCGACTTAATTCTTCCGCTAGATTGTTAAGTGTCTCCTGCTTCTCCTCCGCGATGTTAATGTTCTCCCCCGGATCACTTTGGTGGTCATACAGCATTTTACCCGTCAACTCACCTTGCTTGTTCCTGTATTCTGTGAACCGGTAGTCGTGGGTGCGGATTGTATCGCCGTTGCGGTAACGACTGATGGCGGTTGATTTCCAGTCGGCTGTGGGATCACTCATTAACCCAGCGAAACTTTTCCCTTCGAGATGTTCTGGTAGCGGTAGCCCCACCAGTTCACACAATGTGGGGTAGATATCGATTGATTCGGTTAACCCTGTACGGCGTTGACCACCCTTGATACCCGGGGCGCGGACGATGATCGGGATCTGCAGCGATGTTTCATAGCACGAGTGTTTGCACCAGAGGGTGTGTTCGCCCAGGTTCCAACCGTGGTCACCCCAGAGGACGACGATCGTGTTATCCGAAATTCCAAGCCGGTCGAGTTCATCGAGCAGTTTGCCGATCTGGGCGTCAGTGTAGCTGACGCAGGCGTAGTAACCGTGAATCAGGTTGCGGGCGGTTTCATCCGAGACGGGGCCCGCTTGCGGAATGTTCGAGTACGCCCGCAGTTCACCTGAATTGTGGATCGATTCGGGTGGCGCCTCTTTCGGCACATGATAATTCTCAGGAAGCTGGATGTCGTCGTGGTCATACAGGTCCCAGTATTTTTTTGGCGCGATGAATGGCAAATGAGGCTTGAAGAAACCGACGGCGAGAAAGAAAGGTTCCTCTTTTTCGCTTAAGCGCCGGAGGTCTGTTATCGCCCGCTCGGCCAGCACTCCATCGGCGTAGGCGTTATCGGGGACTTCGGCCGACTCCCACGCGGGACCTCGTTTTTTTCTCCCTTCCTTTTGTCGGTTTTCATGAAACCGTTTGTTCTCAGGTCGTTGATACCAGGATATCCCCTCCGGACGCCAGGCCGGTTCCGACCAACCGTTAGCATTATCCTGGGGATGATGAAACACCTTTCCCAGCGAGACGGTGTAGTAACCATTCTTTTTGAATTGCGTGTTGAAGGTTTGGATTCCGGGCGCATCGCGTTCAGCCCAGGTCAAATAATTGACAAACCGATTCGGTGTCGGTCGAATGCCGGTCATCAAACTGGCCCGCGAGGCCCCGCAGGTCGGCACCATACAGTACGCTCGTTCGAACAGAACACTGGACGCGGCCAGGCGATCAATGTTGGGCGAGTGAATATGGTCCGCACCGTAACAGGCGAGTTCCGGGCGGAGATCGTCGACGGCTATGAAGAGGACATTGGGACGATCAGCGGCGGAAATCGTTCCATTTAAGATAAACGTCAACAGCAGGGCAAATAAAAATCGAAGCATTGTTCGCGGCTTTCCGTGAGCATTGAAAACTTGGATATCAAGTTATTACGTTACCGGCTCTCAGACCATCGGGCCACGGTTCTCCCCAGGATTACCAGCCGTTTTCTTGTGGAAATTGATTCTTTCTCTCTATCAATCAGTTATGATGAACACTCGCTGATTCATATTTTCTGCTCCACAAAGAGGGTTGATACGTTCATGAAACGCTCGCTCTGGTTCTTTTGTCTGTCGATCATGGTTACTTTTGGTGTAACGCTCTCTGCTGCTGAGGCGGCTCCCAAAGCCAAAGTTCTGTTCATCGGGAAACAGCCTGATCATCCTTTCGCGACACATATGTATCTGCACACGAGTGAGATACTTGCGAAATGTTTGAAGCTGAATGGTGACATCGAAACGGTGGTCAGCGATGGTTGGCCGCAAGATAAATCGGTGCTGGAAGGCATTGATACCATTGTGATCTATACGACTCCGGCGGCAGAATTTCTACTCGATAGTCCGTATCGGGACCAGGTGATGGAGCAGCTTGATAAAGGAGTGGGGCTCGTCACGATTCATTGGGCTTCTTCCATTTTTGAGAAGAACCTGGATCGCCTGGGCCCCGTGTGGATGAGTTATATGGGAGGAACCTGGATCAGTAATGTCGGCCTGCATACAGGGAAGTCGCATCTCAAACAACTCGCTCCGAATCACCCCGTTTGTAACGGGTGGGAAGAGTATGAAATCCGCGATGAATATTATCTGAACCCGTCGATCACCGAAGCGACCCCGGTTCTAGAAGTGATGGCGAATGACAAACCGGTCGTCGTTGGGTGGGCTTTTGAGCGTGAGAAAAACAATGGCCGTTCCTACGCAACCACTCTCGGCCACTTCTACGACAACTTCCAACAGGAACCCTTCCGCCGGATGGTAGTGAATGCAATCCTTTGGACGGCGCACGTCGATGTGCCGGAAGAAGGCGCGAAGGTGAATTTGAGTGAAGCGGATTTGGCGTTACCGGAGAAGCCGGCGGAATGAGTAATTTGAACCACCAAGTCTCCATCTGCTCTCACGTGCCGTATTCTGGTGCCGTCCATTTTCCCCAGTGTTTGAGGTAATGCGTGTAGGCGGGGCTGTCTTTGGCTTGGGTTTCGAGCCAGGATTTGGTGTTGGCGACGATTTCCTGTTCCTGTTCGATTGTCAGTTGGCCGCAAAGGACACGGCTGCGGAGGAAGACAAAGTACGTATCGAGGACGTCTGAGCGGCAGTAATCGTTAATCGCTTCGACTTCACCTCGCTCGAACATGTCTTGCACCTGGGAACCATCGATACCGGTTTTTCCCGGCTTGCCAATCAGGTTGGCCAGCAGGTTAAGGCCACCGGTAGCTTTACCGGCACCGAAATTCGTAAAGAGATCCATCAGGTCGAGATGGGCGGAGGTGTTATACCGGTTTCGAGCTTGTTCAAAAGAACGAGCATTGACGTTAAACCATTCGGGCAAGCTCAACCCGTAGCGATAGGCGGCGAACTCCATTACGGGCAAATCATACCCACGACCATTAAAGGTGACAAAGGTCGGGTGTTGATAATGCCGCCAACCCATCCAGAAACGGCGAGTGATTTCGTGGGGACGATATTCGGGAGCATCTAATACCGCCAGATCCAAGAGTCGAAAGAAAGGATCAATTTTCGCAACAGCCACGGAAATCGGCAGCATAAAGGTGGAAGGAATGACGTCCCGGCCGGTTTGTTCGAGTAACTCGTCCCGGTATTGCCGGATTGCTTCTTCGGGAGAATACCCTTTGCCGGAGTAACGGACCTTGGAAATCAAATCCCCATCCGCCACGGTTTCGACATCGAAAATAAGCCAGTTGACCTGTTGTTGTTCATTTTCCATGAAGGTGGCTCCTGGCGGAAGATGTCGCAGTGGCTGGGTGATACGGTCGGTCAGATATTCGTGAAAAAGTCTCTAAGGACCGAATGGAACTGGGAATGGCATTCACCCTGACGGGGCGATACGATAAAGGTTAGACAATCGGTCGTGCTTCGCCTGATTGTACCGAATCCTCGAAGCAATATTAATGGTGACTGTTCCGCATGACGACTTCTGATCGACCCACCACTGAAAAGACGACGGCCTCCCGTGAGGAGCAGGAAGCGCTGCACGAGCGGGAATCGAAAGCGCTGCAAGGTTTGGCTGCGGCACAGGCTCGTTTGCGGACCGAGATTCGTAAAGTCATTATCGGCCAGGAAGACGTGGTCGATCTGATGTTAACTGCGTTATTCAGTGGCGGGCACTGTTTGCTGGTCGGAGTACCAGGGCTCGCGAAGACGCTGCTTGTGAGCACGATTGCCGAGGCTCTGGAACTGTCCTATCGCCGAATCCAATTCACTCCCGACCTAATGCCCTCCGACATCACGGGAACGGATGTGTTACAGGATGATCCGGAAACAGGTCAGCGAAGTTTTCGATTTATGCAAGGCCCGCTGTTTACGAACATTTTGCTGGCCGATGAAATCAACCGAACGCCCCCTAAAACACAAGCTGCGTTACTGGAGGCGATGCAAGAACACCATGTGAGCGTGGGAACACACACTTACAAATTACCCGACCCCTTCTTTGTGTTGGCAACTCAGAACCCGATTGAGCAGGAGGGAACGTACCCCCTGCCGGAAGCTCAACTTGACCGGTTTA
>JAGQQC010000402.1 GCA_020426395.1 Planctomycetaceae bacterium | reverse complement strand
TTCCCATAAGGCAGCGAGAGCATCTGCTTTTTCCTGATTATTTAACTTGGCGTAAAGCTGCGCGATTCGGGAAGCAACGTTTTGATCCCCGATCTGAGCGAGTGTTTTCAGGATATTTTGCCGCTCAGAATTGGATTTCTCCAGATAGGGAAGCAAGAGTGCAATCGCCTCCTGGCTTTTCGTCTGTACGATCAACGCGTGCATTTCCGGAGTCGGAGGTTCTGTTTCCAGGTGCTTCAGTGTGTACCCCAACGCCAGTTCTTCGCTTTCTGAATCATTCCGATTGGAAAGAATTAAAAATGCGATGCGCTGAATTTCTTTATCACGGCTTTGAAGCGAATCTTTGAGTACATCGAACAGTTGTGGGTGTCCAATACGATTGAGTGCCTGGAGTGCCTCGGCTCGATATTCATCCTCGGTCTCTTCGTTCAGGAAACGATAAATCGTATCCGACCAGATTGGGCGAGGATTCTGAGCCAGAATTTTCACAAACTCCGTGATGGATTCTGGAGGTTCATTATTCAGGATTTTCAATAATCGCTCATGTGCATCACCGAATCGAGAAGCCGCCAGGCTATCGATGGCTAATGGAGAAAGCTCCTTGATATTTCGCCGTACGTAATCTTCCAGCTTGTCAAACGCAGACTCGTTATTGAAATGTCGCAAAGCATACAGTGCCGCTTTCTGAATGGCGGGGTCATCATCCTCAGTTAACTGGATGATGAGAGGAAGCTGCTCGTCGGTTAATCGGGCACCACCATGCTTCAGTGCGACAATACGGACCAGAGGATGACCCGACTTGATTTCCTCAATCAGCTCCGTTCGGGGAAGGTTCTCGCAAACAGACTTGAGGGCTTCTTCCACAGCTTCTGCCGTCGACTCGTGGACCCGATCATTTCCTGACCCGGAACGATAACGGGTTCGTTGGTTGGACGCATCCGGCAATTGTGCAATGTGCAATTCACGCAGGCTGGCCGGGAAGGGTGGATACGCCTGTAGCGGAGTGACTGCATTACTACCGGCTGATTGAGCTTGCAACAGGATCCAGTTCTGCAAATTCATATCAGCAATCGAACCCGTATCGGCAAAACGAATGACGAAACGGGAGATTCTGTTATTCGCCAGCCGGGTCACTTTATCAACCAGTGTGCCGACACTGAGATTATCGACTACACCATGAACCGTAATTAATCCCAGACTGTTTCGCGGTCCGATCTGTTCAATCTCCAGATCGAGTCTCCGTTCGGCGGCTTCATTAATTGAAAATTCGTGGGGAGGTTTATCCTCTGACGTGATAACCAGCTTCATGTCAGGAACGTTTTGATTAAACGGGAGTTCGCTGAATAAAACCCAGACCGAACGGGCGACACCGGGTTGAATAGACAGTTTTTCCAATAAAGGAAGCGTACGAACCTGAAAAGATTGACCTCCCGATTGAAAAACCATGTTATGAGCTTTTTTTGGATCATCGAGATGTTTGTATTCAACACCATCGACAATCAGCGAGATTGATTCCTTCGTGACCTCGATGGGTTTCTCAGTCAAGTTGAGGCAGGTCAAGTGAGCAACAAAGTATTTGAAACGTTGATTCCCCGGAATCGGCATTTGCCCGTAGTAAGGGTTTTCCAGTTGCAAATAAAGTTGCCGCTTTTCCGGATCGGCAGGAATCTGTCCGGGCGGCATTTCAAATTCGGCTGTCTTCAATTTAAGATCGCGTAATTCCTGCTCGACTTTATCCAACCGGCCGATCACCTTGCGTAAGAGTTGTTGCAGGTCCGCTTCGGCAGGTTGAGCATCGGTACTGGTATCGGGAGTCTCTTGAGCCGAGAGGACTCCGGTGAGGAAAAAACAGACTAATCCGCAGAGGAGAATTTCGCGAGTACGAATCATTTCCCAGCCTTCTGAGATCTGAAGGACAAACAAAGAACATCATAGATTGCGACGGGCTCAGGCACAGAAAATGGGCCTTGTTCCCTTATCAGTACAACTATACGGCACACCCGGGCAACGGGGTATACTAAATGGTGAAAAAGATATCAGATCCCACCAGTTACGAGGGCAAAATAAATTCTCTAAGTACCTGCATAAATTCAAGTTGCGCACAATCGGTCAATGGTCATCTGAAGAAACCTTAACATGCTTCTGTTAGACGACGATTTCCTCAACGCCGATTCCGATTTGAAATCGGAACTCCTGGTTTGGATTCAGAATCTGCAAGCCGGCGTCGATTCCCTGTTGCTGCAAGTTGATCGCATCTGTGACGCAGGTATAGGGTTCGAGACAAATCGCATTTCTTCCCGGCGGAGTAAACATGACGACCTCGCGGAAAAGTGAACCATACCGCTGTACGACTTGCAGCCCGGCTTTCTCATCCATAATGCTGCACTCCCGCTGATCTCCATCGGCCAGCCCGGTATAGACATCGTCCAGTTTCAGCGAATTGAAACGGGCACCGTCGCGTAAATCTTTTTCCGGAGGAACATCAATCTGTTGACTGGTCGGCAGACAATCGACCAATTCCCATTGCCGTTCTGCATCCAGAATCACGAGACAATCTTCGACGGTGGAATCAGACCCGAGTGGCAATTTGAAATACGGGTGAGTACCGAATCCCCAGGGGAGGGGTTTGTCATCGCAGTTATAAATTGTCGTTTCCATCAGCAGGACAGCTTCCCCGACGGAATACCGAACTTCGATGATAAAGTCTGCCGGCCACAATTCCCGTCGTTCAGGCGCATCCACACTCAATTGGAACTGACCGACGGCGTAGTCTGGTCCTGACTCAATCAATCGCCAGGGACGATCCAGGCAGAACCCGTGTATCGCGTTGTCCCTATTATAAGAGACCAGTTCAGGAGGGAGGTGATACTCCTTTCCATCCCAGGTAAAAACTCCTTTGCGAATCCGGTTGGGATACGGAAATAAAATCGGGATTCCGTTTCCGCTGGGACGCTCACCATTATCCGGAAATTCGGGAGCCGCATCGATGACCTCGATCCGCTTCCCCTCGACAACCCCCTCAAACAAAAAGCAGTTAAACCCATACTCAACGCTGATTCTGGCTTGAGAGCCAGAAGCCTGATCTTCGATGGTGATGGTCTTCATAGAAGCTCATTTCTATCCATAAGTAATCTGTAGAAAAGTCAGCTTTTCCTGATCCCTAGTTTTAATAATAGCGGCTTATCTGGAATGGAACTATTGCGGAATGGCTGCTTCTTTTGCAAACGACGAAAACAAAGAAAACCAGCTTGTCTCATTTGAGAAGCAACCATCTGGCAAGTTGATTTCTCCTTCAAAGAAGATTGACGAATCACCAGCAGATCGCGATGATTCATCAAGGCAGAAGTAAACTCTGCGTCACTGGTCCTATAACCGGTCTCGAATTCTGATTCAGCGCGGATGAATGCTCAAGACCACCAGACCATCGCAAATGAGGAGTATCGCGACGTTATGAAGTACTCAATCCTTCGTTTTTTCATCATCACAGGATGTATGATCGTTATGACAGGTTTCTCTGGATCGAAACAGTTTACACCTACAACCTGTGCGGCTGAACCGGAACACCGGGCAGAAGCCGTTGTGGAATATATATCACGCCAACCCCTGGGGCAGGGAGTCACGCTCGCTAAACTTTCCAACGGCATGACTGTGATGGTCCAGGAAAATCATTCCTCCCCCCTCGCGACCGCCCGTTGCTATGTGGTTAATACCGGCAGTTCGTACGAACATGAATATCTGGGAGCGGGAATCAGCCATCTGGTTGAGCATCTAGTCTCCGGTGGAACAACTACGAAACGGAGTGAAGACGACGTTCAGGAACTGGTCGACTCGTTGGGTGGTAAAACGAATGCTTACACCTCCAATAATATCACCGCGTATTATATCGATGCACCATCGAGCCGGATTGATCTGGCTATCGAACTGATTGCAGACAGCATGCAACATTGCATCATCCCGGAGGAAGAATATCTCCGCGAGCTGGGAGTCGTCCAACGGGAACTGGAGATGGGGCTCAGCCAGCGTGAGCGCGTTGGGTATCAGGCGATGAAACAGTTGATCTTCACCGAACATCCGATGCGTCACCCCACTGTCGGTTATCTACAAGTTCTGCAAAACACCACTCTTGATGATGTTCGGAACTTCTACAAAACCCGCTACGTTCCACAAAACATGATTTTCGTCGTGGGTGGAGATGTGCAAACAGAGGAAGTATTGGAACAGGTTAAAGGGCAGTTCCAGGGTTTTCTGCGAACCCATGAACTGACGATACCGCGATCACAAGAACCCGCACAAGCTTCTCCCCGGGAAACAACCGTCGAAATGGAAGGGGAAACCGTCGAACTCAGCGTCGCCTGGCCAACGGTTATGTT
>JAGQQC010000401.1 GCA_020426395.1 Planctomycetaceae bacterium | reverse complement strand
TCTCTTTCGTACGTGGACGCCCTTTCTTGCCTGAATTTCGAGAATTAACCAGCCTGCTTCTCGAAGTTCTACACATGCGATTCTATAGATTGTCTCGAATTTAGGAAAGCAAGGAATTCGAAGTAATTGGCGAAAGTACAGTAGAACCCATCCTGAAACCCAGTTGTGATAGATCTTCAACCTGTAAAAAGGGCCATGTGGCCTCTATTAAAGGGTTTTAGGGTCACTTCTAGAGTAGGCCCAGATCGCACAAGCTATTAGTTTGATGTGGTTCTCAACATTATATGAACGTTGGCGATGGCATAGGATGTGAGCAGAAATGCTAGAGGTACGTACAGGGACTTTCCGTGTGAGCGGTCCTGAAGGCCGTCTCAGGTGGTTGAATCTTCTTCTTCCTCCAGAAAAGCGAGGTAGTCAACTAACTCGGGAATGATTCCGCGGCAGACCGACATCCATTTCGTGGGAGTCAGATCCTGTCTACTGAGCTGTGCCCAGTATGCTTTCACCTGCGCGGAAGCAATTGCCTGCCCGGACATCACAGTCCAGACTTCTTCCTGGACAATCGGATCCTTGATTCGCTTGGTCAGTTCAATGGCCTGAGAAAGTTTTTCAGCTCGAACGAGTCGATTGATGAAATAGATCGTAATCAATTCCTTTTGTGATACCGAAACAGAAGAGTCGTTCATGATGTTTGCCGCTGCCTGGATATCATCGTAGGTCAGATGGCCCGCCATCCCTTCCAGCAGAACGGCGATGGGGTCGGTCAGCGGGTTCAGCGAGTTTAACATGGCATAAACATTGTCCGCTTTATCTCTCTGTTTTAACTCCCGAAACCGGACTTCAATTAATTGAAGTAATGGAGTGGATGCGTAGGGTTCGGCGTCCGAGCCTCCTCCTGCTGCATTCGAGCCAATCAACTGCCAGATTTCAGATTCCAGTCCCCAGTGCAACGCTCGGACGAGAAGTGTCCATTGGGCGGTGAACCGGATTTCTGCGCGTTCTTCCAGTATTCTGAGATTCTGTTCGTACTGGGCAAATTTGACGGAAAGGTCAGATCGAGACGCCTGATTGAGTTCCTGCGCAAGACTTTGCATTGCCCGGGCCGAATTCTGCATGGCCTCTCTGAGACGTCGTGTGAGCAGGGGATTGGGGGAAATACTTCGACCAATTTGCAAACTCTGTTTAAGGTAGTTCCAGGCTTCAGCCTTTTGGTTGGCAACCGATTCTGCGCGAGCCAGTTCTGCAAAAGCCTGCATTTCCAGCAAACGGCTATTGACTGTTGGCAGACTGTTCGTGGATTGTTCCATGATTTCTTTCATGGAATTCACACTCAGCGTTTGAGGAACTGAATATTGACCTGCGATTTCTTCCGCCCGCTTCAAAAAGTCGAGAGCGAGTTCTTTGTCCGAATAATACATGCCCAAGTATAAAGCGGAGTAAACCCGAACAGGATGAGTATTGTTCTTAACTGTGGAAATCAATTTTTCCAACTGTTCTTCACTAACGGTATGATTCGTATCTTGCGTTTCCAGCCGTGTACGGATCCAGTCCACCGCGCAGTCGGACCGAACTTTTTCATCCTGGATGTCGAGAACCCACTGCAACGCCAGATCCGATTTAGATCGTGAAATAAGATCAATCGTAATGGCACTGTAGACCGGAGATGTCCAAGGCTGACTCAAGTTGTGGAAAACGAGTTCATCAATGTCCCAGGTATCGAGACGCTCTGACGCAATCACAGCGGCGCTTAACAAGCTTTCATCGTCGCGTTGGTCAAATTTCCGGGCGATGTCTTTAGCCAAAGCCTGGTTATCGGCTGCATAGGCTAATGAGGCAACCCGAATGGCACATTCAAGCCGAAAACGACCACGGCCAGGGAGTGTTTTCATTAACTCCTGAAGCTGGTCCATGTTGGATTTCAGTTGTTCTGCCTGATCTTCTGTCTGTAATAGATTCCAACCTTGTTCGGTCAGGGCGGGGATGGGATAGTACGGATATTCGCTGTGATGCTCTTTTAATTTAGCCAACTCATTCTGCAGCTTCTCTGGTTCATTCAGCAGGGCATGAATTTCGGCGGCCATCCGACGACAATCTGCCAGGCTGCGATTTAAGGCTGGGTTATCAACATTTCTGGCTTGCTTCAATTGTGTCTCTGCCAGAATATCTTTCTGAGCCTGGAAAGGATCCACCTTGGTGGGATCTGTAGTGCCCGTCTGTGCTGATCCATCACCTGTATTTTGATCAGAATTATCCGTGTTGTTCGTCATTCCGGGAAGTGGACGACTCAGGTTGTCTGATGTCGAAGAAGGTTGGGAAAAGAAATAAATTCCACCACCAAGAACCGCGACAATAACGACGGTCGCGATACTGACAATCAGGACTGGGTTAGAACGGGAATCGTCCTGAGTTGACTTGCGTTGATCGCCACCGACTTTGGGGGCTATGAAGACAGGCACCATGCATTCTTTATTGCGACAGCGAACTTCCTTGCCGGCCACTTTATGTGGGGCAAAGCCGGCTGTTTCGCACATCGGGCAGATCACCCGGTAGGTGCAACCTTTTTGAGGTTTGGGACGTAATTGGAATGCGTTATGTAACCGGCTATGATCGAAATTAAAAATTTCGGAATCGTTCTGAGGCGTTGCTGCTCCCCCGAACGTTTTCAGAAAACCGGGCTGGCTGGCACCACTGGTTACTTTGGCAGGGGCTGGCTTGGAAGCAGCGCTGTTTCCCGGTGCTGCTTTGGGAGGAGCCTTGGCTTCGCTGCGCGGAGTCAGCCCTCGTTTTTTCTGAGGTGGGGCCGGTTTTTTCTGTACGGAAGTGTTGCCCGACATGGAAGCGCCACAGAACGGGCATT
Source organism: Planctomycetaceae bacterium (assembly GCA_020426395.1). Lineage (GTDB taxonomy): Bacteria > Planctomycetota > Planctomycetia > Planctomycetales > Planctomycetaceae > Polystyrenella. The sequence goes on along the minus strand of JAGQQC010000401.1, from coordinate 1,533 downwards.
CCTCCACATCGTCGTCCAATACAGATTGTTTGCATTCAGGACAAAAACGAAGATCCATAAACGTTCAGGTTCCTCTGGGAGTCATGAATTCAGACAGAAAATGATCAATCAGGTTTTCCATGTTCTCCTTCAGACGGGTTTGTCGGAACACTTCAGAAGCTTAGTCGCTTGAAAGTGAATCCGATATTCTCCATCAAGAAGGAATGAGACAAACTGATTGAGCGCGTGGCCCGGTACGAAATAGGTCAACCAGAGTCTGAATCGGACAGGAAAATCCTGAAGGAAACTTATGTGTTCATTTAACAAGTATAAATCACGCATTCCTATGTCAGAATACGCATTATTTACTGGGGTTACACACCTACACTTTCGAGGGGAACCCATTCAGTCACAATTTAACGTATCCCCAGGAATCTGCCTAGCAGTTCCTCAGGAACAAAACAGTGAACCTTGATAATATACGTGGTTGAAGACCTGAACTCTTAAAAATCCCGGAACAGAATCGCCGCTTTTCCCTAAAAAATAGTGAAATTCAGCGAATAAAGCGGTTTGAAGATCCCCTGTCGCAAGCTGTTCGCTGATGATATTCAGGATAAGCTGGCAGCCTGGTCGCGAGAAGTTCAATCCGATTGGTTTGAGTTCTGGTGAAAATGAGTTGATGTGAAATAGAAATGAGAGATGGGTTCGAAAAGAGTTCACCATCTAAAATGAGAAACCTGACGAACGTCAGAATTGGGAAAGGCAGAATGAGATAATAAAAACTGTTCTAAAAACAGGAACCTGTTTTCACAACAATTCCATTATACCTGCGTGTCCAACTGAAGCCTAGATCTGGCTTGGAGAATCCTGACCCAGATGTACAGTCAGTGAGGGTTTCCTGTTTGAACCGGATAACCGGAATAAGCAGCAAAACCGAAATCACCAGACAGGTTTGACAGGCAGAGCACCCAGACAAGTTTGACTGGCAGAGCACAGAGGGGAAATCACTCTGACGAGTTTTAGCCTTCCATTCCCTGTTTCATGAAAGCGAGTCCATTTTTCGCCAGGTATTCTTCACTGGGGAACATTCGTCGCCAAATGCGAGTAGCAGCGGCCAAATCGGGTAAGGCGAGACCGAAGGCTTCAATCGTCATCCAGCCGTCGTACCCAGTCTCTTTAAGGGTTTGGAATGTCTCTTCCCAGTGGACATGGCCTTCTCCAGGAGTCGAGCGATCGTTTTCTGAAATATGGACGTGTACTGTTTGGTCGGCACAAGCTTTGATCGCTTCCGAGATGCTTTTCTCTTCGATGTTGGCGTGGAAAGTATCGTACATCATCTTCAGATTTGGATGATTCACCTCGTCAATAAACCGGGCACAATCGACCGAGTTATTGAGGAAGTAACATTCAAACCGGTTGAGGTATTCGACCGTTAAGGTGACATTGCAAGTTTGTGCATAGTCGGCGGCTTTGGCGAGCGTCTCTTTGGCGTAGTTCCATTCATCTTCCGTACGGCCCGCTCCGGAAAATTCCCCCAGCGCCGAATGGATAGGA
>JAGQQC010000400.1 GCA_020426395.1 Planctomycetaceae bacterium | reverse complement strand
TCGTTAAACTGGGAGTCAACAAGGTCCGGATCACAGGAGGGGAACCTCTCGTCCGCAAAGATTTACCGATTCTGATTGCTCGACTTAATGAAATTTCGGAACTGATCGACATCGGCTTAACAACAAACGCCCTGCTATTACCCGAGCAAGCCTCTAAGCTCAAAGCGGCCGGGCTGAACCGGATCAATATCAGCCTGGATGCCCTCTCACCTGAAAAGTTCAAGCAAATTACTCGCCGGGAAGGCTACGAAAAAACGCTCGAAGGAATTCAAGCCGCACAGGAATCTGGGTTTGATCCAATTAAAATCAACGCGGTCTCCGTACGGGGAGTCACTGAAGAAGAAATTGTTCCCTTTGGAGAATTCGCGAGAAAAACGGGCCTCGAAATACGTTTCATCGAGTTCATGCCTCTGGATGCAGAGAATGCCTGGGAACGGGAGAAAGTTCTGTTCGCACATGAAATCATCGATGCTCTTTCTGCGGGAATCATGCCGCTCGAACCAACGGGAACGCACAGCCCCACCGCACCAGCAACCGAATTTCAATTCACAGATGGCATCGGCAAAATCGGTTTTATTCCCTCCGTCTCTCAACCTTTCTGCCAGAATTGCAATCGATTCCGGCTAACAGCGGATGGCAAACTTCGCAACTGCCTGTTCAGCCTGGAAGAAACCGACATCAAATCGCTCCTACGAAGTGGTGCGAGTGAGGATGAGGTATTGCAGGCGGTCCGGCAAAGTATTCTGGAAAAGAAAGAAGGGCATGAAATCAACACCGCCCGGTTCATCCAGCCCGATCGCCCCATGTATTCCATCGGTGGATAACGCTTACTTTCTCCCTTCGTTTCACAGATTCCAACAGTAACCCGGTATGACGCTTTATTTGGATAATGCAGCAACCAGTTTTCCGAAGCCGGAAGCGGTGTATGCTGCCGTGGATCATTACAACCGCCAGTTGGGAGCTGCTGTGGGACGAGGGCACCATCGAAGTGCCATCGAGGTCAACAGCCAGGTTGAACGTTGTCGCGAACAGGCTGCTCGCTTATTTCAAATCAAAGATCACAAGCAAGTGATCTTCACCTTCAACGGAACCGACAGTCTGAATCTGGCCATCCGTGGACTGCTTAAACCAGGAGATCATGTTGTCACTTCCGACATGGAACATAACTCTGTTCTCCGTACAGTTCACGCCTTGGAACAATCTGACGGAATCGAGGCGACCTATCTTCCTGCGGATGAAACGGGGCTCGTTCAGATAGATCAATTACGCGAAGCAATGCGTCCAAACACCCGATTGGTTGCCCTGATTCATGCCTCCAACGTCACGGGAACGATACAACCGGTGGAAGAGGCCTGCTCGATCGCACACAAACAAGGGGCCTTATTCTTGCTCGACGCCGCTCAGACCGCGGGGCAGATTCCCATTGATGTGGGCTCATTACCGGTCGACTTTCTGGCCTGTCCTGGTCACAAAGGGCTGCTCGGTCCGCTTGGAACGGGATTACTTTACATCAACCCCGAGATTGTCAACGACGTTGCCAGTGTCCGAACAGGCGGAACTGGAACCAATAGTGAAGAGCCATCCCAGCCTACGACTTGTCCAGAGAAATACGAATCGGGCAATCATAATGCCCCGGGACTCGTGGGTCTGGCGGCGGGTATTGAGTATGTTTTGAAGCGAACAGTCAATGACATCCGTAACCATGAACTTCAATTGATGCAGCAACTACAAGAAGGCTTGCAGGACTTGCCAGGATTGAAGCTTTATGGACCAGCCGATCCAACGGCACGAACAGGCGTTCTCAGTCTGAATTTGGACGGTTTTGATCCACAAGACCTCAGCCTGATCCTCGATGAAAATTTCGAGATTCAGACACGCTCCGGTTATCACTGTGCTCCGGGAGCACACAAAGCGATTGGCACGTTCGAACAAGGGGGAACACTTCGCCTGAGCCCAGGCCCATTCACCACTGAGGATGATATTGAAAAAGTAATTATCGCTTTCCGAGAAATCACTGCCGTCTAGGCAAAGAGAGAGGGCGATCAGGCACTGCGGGACTCATCAACCGGCAGCATTTTGGGAATGGGGACTTGTAACCCTACGACTTGCCCAAAACGACGTTCCAGAGTGCTGAATTTGATTCGCAGAAAATCAAACAACTCCCGGGGAGGACTGAGTGCCAAATACTCCCGCACGTATCTGGCCATCAACCTGTCATACTCTTTCTCACTCATCGAGTGGACATAACATCGTCCAGGAAGCCGGCGAATGTCTCCATTAAATTCAGGGGAAATATGATACAGCTCATGAAAGACGGTGACCATCTTTTCCACGAACGTCTGCTCCTGAAACCGTGGAAGATAGAACGTCAGCATATAGAGCATTTCACGGCGACCGTGAAAGAGCCGCTGTGCTTTCCAGCGCTGACCGTCACGACTCGTTTCCAACGCCCCCCCTTCAAACCGTAGCGGGGTTAATTTCGCTTGAAGCCCCCAACTGACGTTACTGCGAGCCTGGGCATAAGTAACGACCACTTCTTCCATGTTGATATGTTGAAAGATATCAATTCGTTCGCAAATGTCATGACACAGGTGACGCATCGCTCCTGTGAAATTAAAACCGGTTGGTGGCTGTTGTCGCATGCTCGAGAGATTCCTTTTCCCGAAACCGGACTTTCGTATCGCAACATCAAACGTATCGCAACATCAAGGAACAGGGACTGTTAACCTGTTCGTCCCTTGTTAAGAAAAAACTTGACCTCTTTTCCATTCATGGTCGAGATAAGCATAACGCCAGGTTAATTTTACGGCCAGAGGAATTGTCAAAGCCGACCACAAGCCAACCTGATAAGTGAAAAAAACACCCGTGAACAGTCGCCCACGGGTGTCTTGATGAATTCAGGGAAGAGCTGAGTTTACTCTTCTTTTTTCTCTTCGTCTTCAGCAGAAGCTTCTTCAGACTGTTCCGATTCGGCAGTCTCTTCAGCGGGGACTTCTTCTTCAGTAGGAGCTGCTTCGCTGCTGGCTTGTTCTTCAGCGGGCTCATCATCTGCGACGACTGGAGCTTGCCGTTTCGTTTTGACTCGATCATGTTCACCCACGAATTCGATCAGAGCCTGGGCACCAGAATCACCCAAACGAACAGCAGCCAGTTTAACGATGCGGGTATATCCGCCCGGGCGATCAGCAAATTTCTCTGCCAACTCGTTGAACAGGATATCGACGGCTTCATTATCACGTAGAGCGGCGAACGCCCGACGTCGAAGTGTAACTGCAGGAGCAATTGCCTGAGCCCACTTCTGCCATTGTTCAGATGCACGCCATTTCTTCCACTCCTCTGTATTTCGTTCAGCAGAGGTCGCATATTGGGCAGCATTTCGCTCATGCACTTTGGACTTTTTGCCCAAAGTGATTAGTTTTTCGATGAACGGACGCAGTTCTTTTGCTTTCGGCAAAGTGGTCGTAATGCGTCCCTGCACTTTGGGAGCATTTTCAGCGTCTTCGTCAACCCGCAGCGAACAAATCAGGCTGCAAGCCATATTGCGAAACATTGCCTTACGATGCGAGGCGTTACGACCTAATTTTCGTCCACGGACACGGTGACGCATGGTACTTACTATTCTTTTATCAAATGAAATAACAACGAAAACGATTCCAGCGAACCGTGATCAAAGTAAATTGAAATATCACATTTAGATTGGCCAGCTAGTGCTGACTTTCAAACCCGCTTATTGTCGCGAGGGAGGATTCATCGAACCCTGAGGAATTCGCATTCCCAATCGAAGATTTATTTGATCCAACCGGGCACGCACTTCGTGAAGAGTTGTCTCTCCAAAGTTACGAACCTGCAAAAGCTGGTCTTCTGTTTTAGTCACCAGATCACGAACAGTATTGATTCCTTCTGATTCCAGACAGTTTGTGGCCCGCACAGAAAGATTCAATTCAGCTAGAGACTGGTTCAGTTTTGCTTCCATCTCAACATCAACAGGAGCATAACCAGTCGCTTCCTGCATTCCTTTGAGACTGCTTTCGGGAGGAAGCTCTGGACCTGGTTCTCGGTAAGAGATGAACGGGTTGAGATGCTTTCGCAAAATTTTTGCAGCTTCAACTAACGCCATCTCAGGAGAAATGGTTCCGTCCGTCCAGATTTCCAGCATCAACTTATCGTAGTTGGTTCGCTGACCAACACGAGTATCAACTGTTTTGTAACGAACGCGAGTCACGGGCGAATAGATCGCATCGAGCAGAATAACTCCCGCTTCGTTTTCCATAAGTGCCCGCTCAGACGCAGGAATATATCCCCGACCGCTGTCGATCGTCAGTTCCATTGAAAGAGGAACATCGTCTGTCATCGTGGCGATGACGAGGTCTTTGTTGATGATTTCAATCTGGTTATTGGTGATCACGTCAGCAC
>JAGQQC010000003.1 GCA_020426395.1 Planctomycetaceae bacterium | reverse complement strand
CTCGCGCCTCGGACAGCCCTCACGGAAACTCGAAGTCCTCGCCGACCGCGCGGTCCTGCCGCTGATCGCCGCCGATGGCACGGCTTTGCCGATCCTCTTGGCCGAGGGCGCGCCGCCGCACACGAAAGCCGCCGCCGTCACTCTGGCCGATTGCCTTGAGCGCATCGGTGGGGTGCGTCCGGAGATCCACGAAACCCTGCCCGATCCCCTCCCCGCCAAAGCGATCTGGGTCGGTTACCAGCCCGCCCTCGCCGCCGCGTTTCCCGGCGTCGATTTCACCTTCCATCATCCGGAGGAAATCGTCCTCGCCGCCAACGAAAACCATGTCGCCCTCACCGGTCGCGACAAGTGGGACCCGAAGTTCTCCACCGTCGAAGGCCGCCGCCGACTCATCACTGATGCGCAGCAGGAATACGGCACTGCCAACGCCGTGTTCACCTTCCTCCAGGAGCGGGTCGGGATCCGCTGGCTTTACCCGGGCGAGACTGGTACCGACTACCCAGGATCGGAGTCACTGAACATTACCCCGTTCACGCTGCGCTATCATCCGCAGATCCGGGACCGATCTGGCGTCTTCAACCAGCTCGAACGCGGTTATATCAAAGCCAACCCTGAGCAGGATTGGACGAAACATCAGCGACTTCTGCTCGATTCCTTCAGCTTCGAGGGCGGTCATTATTTCAAGCACTGGTGGGAGAAGTACGGCGAGACCCGCCCCGAGCTGTTCGCCCTTCAGCCCGACGGTACCCGCGGCACGCATCCGAAAGATCCTCAAAAGAAGAAGCTCTGCGAAGGTGAACCTCTCGTCTGGCAGACCTGGCTCGTCGAGCAGGCCGCGCTCCTTGACGCCTATCCCTACCACGATGTGCTCTATACCATGCCCAACGATGGCTACTTCGACGGCCATTGCACTGATCCCCGCTCCCGTGCCTGGGACCCCGATCCGTCCGAGACCGACCTCCGGGTCCGCATTTCCTGGGGAAGCGCCGGCTCCGAAGAGTGGCCACCCCTCTCTGATCGTTATGTTCACTTCGCCAACAAGCTGTCAGAACTGGCCAGCGAGCGGTTCCCCAATCACAACTGCCTTATCATGATGAACGCCTACGGTGAGGTCGGTAAACCCGTTCCCGTCAAAGCCAGGCCGCGAGACGACATCCTCGTCGTCTCCGTGCACAATTTTTTCCTGCGTCACAAAGCAATGCGAACGTCGGAGAAGCAGCAGTTCGCCGAGTGGGCGAAGATCTGTAATCAGATCTATTGGCGACCCAACCTCGGCAACCAGGGCGGAACCCAAACCGGCTATCCCGATGTACCTTTCCAGCAGGCGATCGAGGACGTTCGCTACGCCGCCGAGCACGGCGTGATGGGCATCTATTTCGACGCTCTTTTCGAGCACTGGGCCCCCAACGCTCCCTTCTACTACCTGCTCAGTCAGCTCGCCTGGAACCCCTATGCCGATGGCGATGCCATCCTCGATGACTATTATCATCGCTGCTACGGCCCTGCCGCCGAGCCCATGAAAGCATACTGGGAACTCATGGCGCAGACCCGGCAGACGATGGTCGATACTGTCGCCCTACCGCGCGTCAGCCTGCTGCGCTCACCGAGTTTCTTTACGCCCGAAGTCTTTCAACGTGCCGACGCTCTTATCGCCCAGGCTGTCTCCGCGGTTGCCGATGCCGATCCGAAATATGCTCAGCGCATCGCCTTCACCAAATCAGGGCTTGATCACACCCGAGCCTTCGTCGCAATCCGCGCACTAATGCAACGGGCCGAGGACAATCCCAGGCAGCGCGACGCCATCTACACCCAGGTTCTGGCAAAGTGGACCGAGTGGGAACAGCTCGCCCGCACTTTTCCATCGCATGCGATCAATACGAAACGCCTCGGCTTTGATCCAAATGCGTCAAAGGCAGAGCGTAAAGGTAAGGCTTCGAGCAACCCGAGGATCATGGGGTTCCATCCCGATGCGCCAGTTTCAAAACGAGCTTTGCGAGAGATGTTTAGTGAGGGGCTCGACTTGGAATGAAATGCGGCTCAGTTCTGGCAAGGCGACATGATCGCGAGCGACATGCGATTCATCTGGGCAGCCTGTGCGGGTCATTTACCGGGCGAAACATGACTACGGTGGCTGTCTGAAATGCGAAATCCGCCCACGTGGGCAGGCTTGGAATGAGGCGGTAGCTTGTGCGCTTTTCAGCGGGTTACAAAAACTCTGATCCTCTGTGAATTACAATGTTTTCCGTGATGCTAGCCGTAACGAGATGCTGCGGGATCTCGCGAAGAACGCGAACGCCCGACTGTATTTCAATATCGACCAGAGCGGAATCGATTTCGATTCCGACGAAAAACCGACTGATTAAGTAGAACCGCTGACCTGTTTGCGCAGGTCAGCTTTATGCCTTGCGTGTGTGAGGGATTGCATGACGGTTTTCGACACCGTCGGACGGGGTTCGACTCCCTGGCGAGGTACTTCATTAATTATTCACTCAGAATAGGCCGGCTGGGCAAATTCTGATTCTACGTTGGCAGTAGGTCTTCCCTTTTTTGAAAAAACCGTTGAATCGCATGGTATTCGGTTAAACCAATTCCTTTGATCGCAGGATCAAGAAAACCGTATATCCGACATAGAGCGAAACAAGCAGAAGGCCATGCCAACGTTGGATCTTTGACGTTACGCGGAAGTGTATTGCCACGATCAGAGAGGTGAAGATCATTACAGGGATGTCGTAATAGATTGCTTCCGGAGAGACGGATGATCCCCCCGGAGCGACTGCCGCGGATAGTCCAAGAACTCCCAGGAGATTAAACAGATTGCTCCCTACCACATTTCCCACAGCGATATCCCGCTCCCCTTTGAACGCGGCGACGAGTGATGTGGCTACTTCCGGTAGCGAAGTTCCCGCAGCGACGATGGTCAAACCGATGACCAGCTCACTAATTCCCCAATGGCGGGCAATGGTCGTTGCCCCAGTGACGAGCCAGTTAGCACCCAGTACGAGAAGAACCAGGCCCAAACTCACGAAAATGATTTGAATCGAGATCGTTAACAGACGGGGGCTGTGGCGGTGAGGATCGTTTCCTGGATCAGCTTTCGAGGTGGGGAAAGCCTCTTGATATTCCTGCTGAAGTTCCGGAGAAGACCGGCGCCCCAACCAGATACATTGTGCGGTATAGATCAGTAAACTGATAAACAGCAGGCTTCCTTCAATGCGGTTAATGGTTCCTCCGTTGCTGAAAATCCAGGCGATCAAAGATGCGAGTACCATCAATGGAATGTCAACACGGATCAACTTTCGATCGACAACCAGAGGGACAACCAAAGCGGAAGCGCCCAGGATAAACAGCAGATTGAAGATGTTGCTTCCGACCACGTTGCCCAGGGCGATATCACCTTGCCCGGAGAGAGACGAGGAAACGGAAACCGCCATCTCTGGGGCACTGGTTCCAAATGCGACAACAGTCAAGCCGATCACCAGTGACGAGACACCAAGCGCACCGGCCAGTTTTGAAGCCCCTCGAACGAGGGCTTCTGCTCCGATGACGAGTGCAATCAGACCTGCGACCAACAGGAAGAATGAGTTCATCTAGGTTTCCAATTCCTCTCCTGGTTCGGGCAACCAGAAACTGGCGATGAATCCAATCAGGTAAACGGTTCCTCCTACAAGACAGGCGGCGAGAGCGAGGGAAGTGGCGGGCATGTAGGGGACAAGATTCGTCGTCACGAGGGCGGCGGAAGTGCCCAGCATACGGCCGCCGATGTTGGCGGCGAAACTTTCGCCGGTTCCTCTTAAGTGGACGGGGTAGACGCGGGGTAAATAATTCCCCCAGAAACTGAATTGTCCAATCGTGACCAGTCCGGCGCAGAAAATGCCCCATTTGAGCAGGTCCAGATCATCCCGAGCCGGATAAAAATAGATAAGTGGAATCAGGATCAAACCGGGTAAGAGAAAGATCCGGATTAATGCGCGACGACTGATGATGTAGATCGCCAGGATCGCCAGCAGAAAACGGCCAGCGAGCCCTCCCATTTCCTGATAGAAATTGACTTGCGCGGCAGTTTGCTGTTCGATCTTCTTCTGTTCGGGCACGGGTTTGTCGGCCGTCATCGATTTGACTTCCGGCAGATGAGGGACCATCCGCGGAGTTTGTTGCAAAGCTCCGAATGCGGCGCCATAACTGCAAGCAAACATTAAGGTCGTCACGATGGTGGTTCGTCGGTATTGATCGGAAAACAACGCTTTCAAACTGGGACGCTGGAGTGTGCCCGCTTCTTTTTTGGATTGCCACTCGGGTGATTCTGGCAGAAAGGGACGAATCAAAATGAGTGGGAGCGCGGGAATCACCCCCGAGATAAGCGTGTATCGCCAGGCCTCGTGCCCACCTTGAATGGCGGGGAGCATGTCCCCGTAATGCAGGGCGAGCCAGTTTGCCCCCGTGACCAGCAACCCACCGAAGGAGGAGAACGCCTGTGTGAAACCGAGCACCCCTTCACGTTGTTTCTGGTCGGGGAAAAGTTCAGCGAGCCAGGCGACGGCGGCGACGAACTCGACACAGACACCAATGAAAGTCGTACAACGGAGAACTAGCAGCATTTCGATCGAAGTGGAGAACCCGGCGGCAAAAGCGGAGAACGCATACAGGAGAATGCTACCGACCAGAACACGCCGTCGTCCCCACAAGTCGGTGAGATAACCTCCCAGTAAACCGAAGATCCCTCCAACCATGGCAGGAACAAAGAAGAGCATTCCCACCCAAAATTCAAACTCACTTGTTCCCGGACTGGCTCCGATTAGATCCTGCAATGCCGGCCTGATAATCAGTGGCAACATCAGAAGTTCATAGATGTCGAAGGCAAATCCGATGGCGGCAATGATACAGATCAGCCAGCGGGTCAGGTTGAATCGGGAAGAAGTGCTCATGCAGATTCGTTTCAATGAAAAAGAGAATAGAATTTCGCATCCTTTACGCCGCGGGATGAGCCGGCAAGGGAGGATCCGTTGTGCCAGGGAATTGTCGAATAAGATCACTCACAAATGGGTCGATAATTTCGCCGGGTGGAAAATCGAGGGAGATTGGTTCGTTGATATCAAAGCCATATTTCCATTGCAGCCATTTCGGCCAGCTTAATTGAGAAATCCAACGCTCCATCACTTGTCGTAACCGGATGATAGAAGGGTGATCTTGTTCCTGAATTTCCAGTAAGGCGAGATGAGCCCCCTGTGGTAACTGAGCGAGAATAAGCGCCGTCACCAAATTTGCACGGTAAATGACAGGTAATTCGGGTCGCATCCAAGTGCAATTCAGAGGAATTACCAACGACTTGAACAAGTCGAGTGACTCTCGGTACCGTTTCATTCTCATCAGACAGACCCCCCGGGCGTTGCGAATTTCCGGAAGTGTTGTATTGCCTGAGCTCAGCATGTGCAGGGCATCCTGGTAATGGCCGGAATCAACCAGAGAGGCGACTCGTTGGATTCGATCTTGAATGACAAACCGGGTTGAATCGATGGAGAAAGGGTGATGTTTCATGGATTTGCTCGCTTTTATGCAGGGAGAGAGGTCAGCCTGATTCAGATAGGAGCTCTCTCTAGATCTAACGATGAATGGAAGAACGACACGGACTCTATAAGCAACAGGTCATTCTGAGCGGTTCATCGCTGTAACAGCATATGTAGCTGAAGCAAGGTCGGGCTGAAAGAAATTGGCAAACGGTGCGGACCAAAGCCACGTTGCCAGTTTGGGGACTGTCTGAACAAGAGCAATGCAAAGAAGGAGCATGTGCGCGGGAGCGTATCAATCTGCAGCACGACGTTGTTCAGACGAAAGGGTTCGCTTTCACCGGCAGGTTGTGTTTGCAGATCAGGATTGCTCAGTTGAGGACGGACCGCATGAGAGTCAGAACTGAGAAGGTGTTGTGAAACCTGTGTGTCACAATTGTCTTTGAGAAGAGGGCAGGCAGGAAAAGCAGTCCAATACCCTAGACAGATAAGAAAACAGACAACAGCGAGGCTCGGAAAGAACCGGCGAATATCGTAGCGGTCTGTTGAAATCAAAATGGAGCAGGCATGCGGCAAGGTGGGAGCCCAAACCACTAAAGCGAGCTGATGCTCTGGAAGCCGGTTTCAAACCGGCAACGACAGCTCTATGCCGGGATTATAGATCGGCCTGAATAACCTGAGCAAGAGTCGTCTTTCGGTTCCGGGGACAGATTGCCAGTTTTTATGGAGACTTCTGGGGCGTTTTCGATAAAAGAACATTCGAGCTCAACTAAAATCCCTCTGATGGGTCATATTGCCCCATGTTCAAAAGGTTCATGCACTTCCACAATGGACTCTAAAAATAGTCAGTTTTCATTCATATGGAAGAATTGGAATGGAGTGGTTATTCCGTGCTTTCGTGAGCCACCTTCGATGCTAAAAAGTTCTTCAAATCAGGGCTGAAGCGATTGCAGATGTCCGTCTGAATATGGTGAAATGCTGTGAGCCCGGGCCAGGCTTCCTCCCCCCTGTCAGAACAGGTGCAAAGTCAATCAAGGATTAACAGATGGCAGGTTCCACTCAACATACTTATGTCGATATGTCAGGCCAAACTAAGGTTCTGAAAGTCTTCATCGTGATCCGAATGCTGGTAACGCTTTGTCTGTCGGCGGCGTCTATCTATTTCCTGATTCTCCTTGAGGTGAATGGTGTATTTGATGATAAAGTTAAAATGATCCAAAGCCTGATTTTGATTCTCATGTTGCCCACGGGACTGATCAGTTTAACGGCCTTTATTCTGTTCCTTGTCTGGGTAAACCGGGCTTGCAAGAATGCCCATGCTCTTTCGGTGCATCATGAAATGCCTTACACATCGGGATGGTCGGTGGGTTGGTTTTTGATTCCGATAGCGAATCTCTTTATGCCCGCCCGGGTGATCAGTGCGATCTGGAACCATAGTAATCCCGATACGAACCTGGAAGGAGAGAAAACGCAAAATAGCGTAGTTGGTATGTGGTGGAAGCTTTGGGTCATCAACAAGATAGTTGATCAGATATCTTCCAATGATTTCTTTGAGCTTTCCACGCAACGCACTCTCGGTATGGCGGCATTGGTTTTGGATGTGATGATGACGATCTACTGGATGAAGGTCATCAACACGATTCAGGCATATCAGGAAGAAAAGCACGAAAAGCTTGATTCGCTCGTAGTGCGATGTGCTGGTTGCGGTGAGACGATCACCGATGCGAGTTCAGGAGAGTGCCCCATGTGTGGCGAACCGGTTGGCGGAGAATACGAAGCCGAACCCGCTTTTTAGAAACAGCGGCTCGAAGTGACCCTGCTGTTCCATCTTCCTATTAATGTCAGGAAATCCAGACTTTGGGTGCCACGGCTAGACTCGCTAGCCGTGCCAATGTGGGTGCAAAGACCAAGAACTTTCCAATGGAAAGCCTGTCTACTTTAGAAATACTGAGGGTGACCCATTGTGAGTTTATTTCTGGTTCAGTTACTTAGCGGCACGGCTAGCGAGTCTAGCCGTGGCACCCATGAAATCCATGTGGTCGTCTTCCAAATCTTAACGAATCCCATTGAACCTATCCTCAATCCCGTTTACTCTGAACGAATCAAATCCCACGGATATAACAATTCCCTTCCTGCTATTGGAGTCTAGACCATGCTTAAAGACTCATCGCAGATTTTCAATCACTCTCTAAACCGTCGGCGATTTCTTCAGGCTGGGGGAGCGGGTGTGGCGGCGCTCGGGGCCGGGCCTTCGTTGTTTGCCGCTCCGAAAACGATAACCGCCCCGCGGGCGAAGTCGGTGGTGATTCTGTATCTGTATGGGGCGCCGAGTCAGATGGATACGCTCGATCCGAAGCCCGAGGCGCCGGTTGAAGTGCGGGGGGAGTTCAAGGCGATTGCGTCGAGTTTGCCCGGTGTCCACGTCTGTGAGCATCTGCCGAATATCGGTCGGAACTTGCATCGGGTAGCGCTCATTCGTTCGATGACGCATACGTCGGACAATCATGCCGTTTCCGTCGCGCTTTCCGGGTTGTCGAAGTCAACGCCTGCGCTCGAAGGGGATGGGAGCAGTGACCTGCATCAACCCTATATCGGGTCGGTCCTCGAATACCTGTGGAAGCAGCAGGGGATCAGCATGCTGTCGACCGGGATTCCGATCAACATGGTCTTGCCGTGGGCCGTCAATCAGAAAACGGGGCCGGGACGCTGGCAGCATACGGCCGGTTGGTTGGGTCGCAGTTATAACCCGATCATGCCGATCTTCCGTGGGGAAGGGTCGCGCGAAGTCGGTTGCCCTTCGATCCAGGGATCAACCCCGATCCTCACCCGGTTCGATCCGTGGGACGGCGTTACGCCCGAATCGACATTTGAGTTTGAAGGGATCCATCTGCGTGAAGAGATCACCGAAGCCCGTTTTGAAAAAAGAAAGGCACTTTTCAATAAACTTCAGCGGCAACAGGTAGAGACAACGACCTTCGATGAGTATCAGGATTTGGCAATGGCGATGATCGCGCATCCGCGGATCGGGGAGGCGCTCGACATCACGCGCGAACCGGAACGAGTGCGGCAGAAGTATGGAATGACGTTGTTCGGACAGTCGGCTCTCGCGGCGCGGCGGTTGGTCGAAGCGGGCGTCAAGATGACGACGGTCTTCTGGGATACCTGGACCGACAACAATGCAGCGTGGGATACGCACCATAATCATCATCCTCGATTGAAAGACGGGTTATGTCCCAAGTTCGACCAGATTCTGCCCGCTTTTCTGGATGACATGGAGGAACGGGGCTTGCTTGAGGACACGCTTGTCATGGTCATCAGCGAACATGGCCGAACGCCGACATTAAGTAATGGCCCGGGCGGGGGGCGCGAGCATTGGGCCGGGGCCTACTGGGGAATGTTCTTCGGTGCCGGTATTCAAACTGGGCAGGTTATTGGTTCGACCGATAACCAAGGCGCCTACCCTTCCAGTCGTCCAACAGATCCGAAAGATGTGCTCGCCACGATGTACCATCTCCTTGGCATCGATCCCCACGAAACGATGATCCCCGACCAACTCGGCCGCCCCCGTCACATCCTCCCGCACGGGGATGTGATTCATGAGTTGCTGTCTTAGTTCATTGATGAGGCAGTCAAAAAGTAGGTCAGGCACTGCCTGACTTATCATCGAGATTGAGCTGCAGCACACCATATTCTGTGGAATGTGGCAACAAGTAACGACATTGGAATGCATTCAACGTTGAGACCGGGAGATCGGCGTCGCACACGCTAGTCGTGCTGATCATCGCTCAGAAAGTGCGTCAGGCAGTGCCTGACCTACATGGCGAACTTGCAATCGGCAACCTAATCTGGGACTGTGGAGTGATTGATTCTCTCCCTCTCTTCTCCCCTTTCCAGAAAGTTGCCCGATGCAACCGATCGTTCAGATTTCGCTCGATTTGACGAGTATTGAAGATGCTCTTGAGACAGCCGAAGTGGCGCTGCGGGCAGGGGTCGACTGGTTGGAGGCGGGGACGCCGCTCATTCTGGCGGAAGGAGTGCATGGGGTGCGGGCGCTGCGGGAAAAATTTCCGGAGACACCGCTGGTGGCGGACCTCAAGATGATGGATGGAGGTTATATCGAGGCGGAGATGGTCGCGAAAGTGGGGGCGACACATGTCGTGGTGATGGAGCGGGCACATGAGGAGACAATCAAGTGCGCCGTTGAATGCGGGCGGGATTATGGAATCAAGGTGATGGGTGATACGATGGCGGCGGACGATATGGTTGCCGCCGCAAAACGGCTGGAAGATCTCGGTTGTGATTTCATCGTGCATCACATCGGTTACGATCAACGTCGGGGCATCGCCGCTCGAGGAGAACGGCAACCGAGTCCGCTCGATCAGTTGCGAGAAGTTGTGGCAGCTGTCAGTATTCCGGTGCAAGCGGTGGGTGGGTTGTCGATCGAAGAGGCCATGAGTACCCCCGAATATGGGGCACCGCTGGTTGTCCTTGGCGCACCGCTGCCAATTAACAATCCGGATGAATCATTGGAGCAGACACTCCGGTCGATCTGTGAGAAAGTTCATTCGTACGGCGACGTTCCTGTGGGGAACCAATCATAAGGAGAGGGACTATGACAGAACCTGCGGTAATTAACTACGGCCCTGAACCCGGCGCGGTCGAACTGCGTGACTTTACGCCTCCTGAAATTGGTGACGACGACATCCTGATGGAAGTCGGCGCGGTAGGCGTTTGCGGTAGCGATTTGCATCAGTGGCAATCGTTGCATAGCTGGAACGTCAATTATCCGATTGTGCTGGGGCACGAATTTGCCGGAACGATTGCGCAAGTGGGTCGCAACGTCAAAAATTGGCGCGAGGGAGATCGCGTGGCCAGTGAAACGGCGGCTGTGATCGATGTGAACAATCCGATGTCGAAAGTCGGTCTATATAACCTGGATCCAACCCGGAGAGGATTTGGAGCCCATGTGAATGGAGCGATGACGAAACGGGTTCGTGTCCCTGCGCGTTGTCTGCATCGCGTGCCTGACCAACTTCCTTTTGAAAAGGCGGCACTGACGGAACCTTGCTGCGTGGCGTATAACACGGTCGTTGGAAATTCGTCGATTGAACCAGGGGACCGGATTGTCGTTTTCGGCCCGGGACCGATTGGCCTGTTATGCGCCGCGATTGCCCGACTGCAGGGCGCGACCGTTGCCGTGGCGGGACTCGAACGGGACGCCGCCCGATTTGAAATCGCCCGGAAATACGGTTGTGCGACGTTAACGGACGACGTCCAGGAATGGGCACGCCAGGGAGATGGTTTGGGTGTCGATGGAGTTATTGACGCCGCAGGAGTTTCAGCGACCTTAAAGACCGCCATCGAAATTGTTCGCCCGAATGGCTGGATCACCAAAGTCGGTTGGGGTCGTGATCCACTCGGTTTCTCTCTCGATCCGCTGGTATTAAAAAATATTAAACTTCAAGGCAGCTTCAGTCATAACTGGCCGATTTGGGAACGAGTCATTCAACTGCTGGCGGGGGGGACGCTCGATGTCAGCCCGATCATCGGTGGGACCTGGCCGTTGACCGAATGGGAAGAGGCTTTTGAAGCGATGCACAGCGGTAAGATTGCGAAGTCGGTGTTGATTCCGTAGGAGGATTTATTTTGAACCACAAAAGCACGAAGTCACAAAGAGATTAAAGTGAAAAATTGACCAACAGATACAAGCTCTTCTAAATAAAGTTCATTTAATCAAAGCGTTGCATGTTTCAAGAATGTAGCGGAAACAGCGCGTCCTTGGTGTCTTCGTGGTTCAATCGAAACGTTGAATATCTGCCGTACTTAGAGATTGAGGAAAAAATCATGCCGCGTCTGGCTGCGTTTCCGAAAGCTTATCTGGATCCACTTTGTATCGACGGGACGATGACTGTCAAAGAGTGGATCGACATGGCCGCCACGCTGGATGTGGACGGACTGGAGTTTTACAGCGGTTTTCTGGAGATGAAGGATCCGGAATTCTGGTCGGAAGCGCGCGAGATGGCCGACGAAAAAGGGTTAGTGATTCCTATGCTGTGCGCCTCGCCTGATTTTACGCATCCCGATCCTCAGTTCCGTGAACATCAAATCCAATTACAACGGGGGTGGATTGATATGACAGCCGCCCTCGGCGGTCAGTACTGTCGAGTGCTCTCCGGGCAACGACGCCCTGAGCTGAGCCGAGAAGAAGGTCTGCAATATGCCGCCGATTGTATTCAGGCTTGCATCCCTTATGCGGCGGAGAAGGGGATCACCTTGATTCTGGAGAATCATTACAAGGACAATTACTGGGAATACCCGGAGTTTGCCCAGGAGATGGATATCTTCTGCGACCTGGTTGATCGCATTGAGTCGCCGCATTTCGGGGTGAACTATGATCCGAGTAATACGATTCTCGCTGGGGAAGATCCGTTGGAATTATTGCGACGCGTCAAACATCGGGTCGTCACCATGCACGCCAGTGACCGGTATCTCAAGGAAGGAACCATTGAGGATCTTCGGAAGGAAGAAGGGAGTCTTGGTTACGCGAAGCGATTAAGTCATGGCGAGATCGGCAAAGGGATGAACGACTACGACGCGATCTTCAGCGAACTGGTCAGCGTTGGCTTCGACGGCTGGATCAGCATTGAGGACGGTGTCGACGGATTTGAACAATTGGAAAACAGTGTCCGGTTTCTGAATACCAAAATCGCGAAATACTGGCCGGTATCTTAATAAGTCTGTTCGTCTTAATTCTCAGATTGTCATCAAAACGGGTGGCACTGCTGGCTCGTCCAGCAGTGTGCGCACAGTTCACATCATCGAATGCTACTCGGCTAGATCAACTCTGCGATTGAGACCCCCAAATCATAGCTGATTACATGCCGACAACATTTGCGTCGTAGGCCGCGGTTTCCAATCCCCAGGCATCCGGAGTGAATGCGTTTTTTCCGGCGACTGGTTTGAGGGGCGAATAGGGGATGCCGGTTAACTTGGCAACGGTTTGACTTAAGGGGCCAAGTTGCGTGAGGTCGACTTTCACTTTGCGACCGAATTCCACTTCGTGCAGTTTGAGAGCTACGGCGACTTCTTCGAGTGCCGCATTGCCGGCCCGCTCACCGATGCCGTTGACTGTGCACTGCACGACGTTGGCTCCTTCCGCGATACAGGCGAGTGAATTGGCGACGGCCAGTCCGAGGTCGTTATGAAAATGAACGGCGAGTAGTGCCTTGTTCAGATTGGGAACGTTGTCCTGGATCTCTTTAATAAAGTCGCGGGCTTGTGGAGGGGTGAGGAAACCGACCGTATCGGGAAATCCAATGGTTGTGGCTCCGGCGTTGATAGCCGTCGTGTAACATTCACACAGAAAATCTTTTTCGGTCCGGCTGGCATCTTCTGGACTGAAGGCGACGATCAGAAATTTTTCCGCCGCGTAGGCGACCGTTTCGCTGATCAGATCCAGAATTTCCGATTTCGATTTATTCAGTTTATGTTCCCGGTGCAGGGGACTCGTTCCACAGAAGAGACTGACTCCCCGTTTGGCGAGCGGTTGTCCTTCCAGCGCGATTTCGGCGGCATCGATGTCTCCCTTTACGGTTCTGCAAAGGGCGGTGAGAACCGGTTTTTTAATGACCCCGACCATCTTGCGGATGGCGTCGATGTCAGCCTGCGAAGATGCGGGAAACCCGGCGTCGAGGGAATGCACGCCCGTCTTTTCGAGAAGCTGAGCGATGCGGACTTTTTCATCCGGTTCGAGGGTGGCCCCTGGCATCTGTTCCCCGTCGCGCAAGGTCGTATCGCTGAGCATCACTTTTCCCGACTTCTTGTGAAAGCCGATGACGGTGTGTTTCAGGGACTGGGACAGCTTCCATTCCAGACGCTTCAGTAAGCTCATCAGACACACTTTTCAACAGTAAAGAAAAAGGAGTTTTTCTATCGCGGAATAACTGTATTCGATCACGCCCAGGTTCACCAGACTCGTTTTTCTTCCCGAATCCGCGCGCAGAGGAGATTGAAATTCAGAAAAGGAGAGGGTTCCGGTTTCGTTTCTCTTGGCTTAAAGCATTGTAAATCAGGAACTTAAAGAATTAGACCTGTTTGCGGACCGAGTCTCTCGACATTGGTGTTGACCTAACTTGAATCTTTTTTGACAATCCGCGCACTTTTCTCCAGGAAATCGGTGGGCCTGTGGCCGGTCTCCTCTCTCGATCTCGACCCTGTACTGGATAGGTAGCACTGTGAAGACAAGACTGTGCGCTTTGATTGTGACACTGCTGATCAGCCCTGTTGTTTTGGCCGATGATTTCTTTCCGCCAATCACCTTGGCAATGCAGAATGATCCGTTCGGGAATCTGGGAGATCCGAGTGGGGATTTCAACTTGCCCGATCCATCGAATAACGGATTGGGCAACGGTCAGGACTTTTCGGCCCCGCTGAATGCCCCTTCTCCTACACCAGATCCTGCTTTTACGGTTCCGCAGAACGATCCGTTTCTCGCGCCGTCGCAGCAATTTAATCCGTATCAACCCATTACACCGGGCCCCGTTCCTTCTCAAGGATTGACCGGAGCACAACCGTATCAGTTTGGTTGGAAACAGCGTTACGACCTCGGTTGGTTGCCGGGTGAATCGGCGAATCCGAACCTGGGCGATTTTGAAATTCTCGAATTTGATGCAGAGTGGGAATATTCGACTCCATTTGCTCAATACTGGATTCTCTCTTCGACACCCCAGTTTGGTGTGCGTTGGTGGGATGGTCCGAACAGTACTCCGATTGCGACCCGTACATTGCCTGAAGAAGTTTACCGCTTTGGATGGGATCTGGAACTGGAAACCCCAGCCAATGGTCCGTGGAGCATGCAGCTCGGTTTTACTCCTTCGATTGTGACCGATATGCAGGATAACCTGACCTCGGACGGGTATAATTGGGATGGTCGCGGAATTTTGTTCTACCATGCTTCACCTGTTTGGACTTATGCCTTAGGGGTTGGGTTCTGGGACCGGGTGGATGATCAATGGATTCCGTATGCCGGTTTCATCTGGACTCCCAGTCCTCGCTGGGAATTCCGAATTATGTCGCCCGAATCACGAATCAGTTATTTCCTCGGTCACTTTATGGGTTACAAAACCTGGTTCTACGGAAAAGGGGAATACCACGTCGAGGCGTATGAAGTGAATTTGGAACCGGAAGGCGTCCGCGAAAAAGTTCAAGTCGAAGATTGGCGAGCGTTGCTCGGGGTTTACTTTGATCGTGGGGTTTATCAGAAATTCATCGAAGCAGGTTGGGTCTTCAATCGGGACGTCAGTTTCAACAACGGCACAACTGGATTCGATGTGGGTGACGGATTCATCCTGCGGGGTGGATTCCGCTTCTAAGGCGGGGAACCAGAACGTCCATGAATTGCGATTTCAAACTTTGAGGAACACAACATCGTGAGCGAACGACTGGCCATTATTCTGGCGGCGGGCAAAAGTACTCGAATGAAGTCGGACCTGCCGAAGGTTCTGCATGAAATTCATGGGAAACCGATGATTGAATATGTGCTCGATGCCGTCCGCGGGGCTGGGGTCACGAAAATTGTAGTGGTCGTCGGACATCAGGCGGAACGAGTCAAAGAGGCTCTGGATCAACATGCTGATCTGGAATTCGCTCTGCAAACTGAGCAGCTTGGAACCGGGCATGCCGTGATGAGTTGTCGCGAACAACTGGCGGCGCATACCGGCCCTGTGCTAGTACTTGCCGGAGATACTCCACTGTTACAAGCCAGTTCTCTGGAAGGCTTGATTTCTCAATTGCTCGACAACCAGGCCAGTGCGGTGATCGGAACGGCTGATACGGAAAATAATTTTGGGTTGGGACGCATCGTGCGTAATGCAGCAGGTGATTTCGAACGTATCGTCGAACAGAAAGATGCGAGTGAAAGCGAACAGCTCATTACAGAAATCAACACGGGTTGTTACGCCTTCGATTCCCAATCGCTGTTGAAAGCCCTGGATCAACTGAAGCCGGAAAATTCTCAGTCTGAATATTATTTGACGGACTGCCCGGGCATTATGCAAACGCATGGAGAGACAGTTCTTGCCAGTTGCCTGTTCACCATCCAGGAAGCCATGGGCGTCAACACCCAGGAACAACTCGCAGAAGTCGCAGCGGTGATCCAACCTTGCTGAGGGTGGACTAAGGTTGTGGGTCGCCTAGAGCGTCATTTATAGAACGAGTCATTAATGAGGGTGGCACTGCTGGCTTGCCCAGCAGTGAGACTTCAAGCTTTATTCTGGAACACTCAAATTGAGTGGAAGTCGATCAAGTTTGGGTAGTCCCTTATCCGCGGGAGCATTTGGAACCAGGTACTGCTTCGCGCTAGACCATTTCCAATCAATTGCCTGACGACATAAGTTTCGTTTTACCGGATTTTCGTGAATATATTGAATTGCTGCCAGAAGCGTTTTCTCATCCGTAATATTTCGGTCATACCCTGGCCCTTCCTGCCAGAATCGGAAGGTGTTAACGCCGGGACGCTGCTGGATGGTTAAGCGATTTAATAACGAATTATGCCCCTTTTTCAAGTACTCCTTCACACGGTATGAAAAAGGACGCTTGATTGCTTTCAAAAGATTGGAAATGGGGCTGCATTCCATTTCCGGGCATACTAACAGATGTTCGTGATCGGGCATAAAGACAAAAGCGATCAACTTATACCGGTGTCTTATTGTTGCTCTCGTAATGCTTTCTGCGAGCATTTTTCTCCAATCATCGTTAATTAATAATGCCATTTGATGATAATAGGAGAAGGTTAATTCATGTACATCGCCGGTTTTGTCAAAATGCTTTATGGTTTTATAGTCATTAGCATTCATGATGAATTCATACTCTAGAAATCACTGCTGGGCAAGCCAGCAGTGCCACCCAATTTTCTTGTTTATGACACCAAAACTGCTTTTTTGCACCAATACTACGCGGAGACTGCGGCGCGTAATTTGGCGAGTTCGCGGATGAGGTGGGCGGCGTCGGTGCGCATCAGGTTGGGGTTCTCGATGCTATCCAGCGCTTGATAGATTAATTTGCTGATGTCTTCTTCCGACCAGCCGGTGCGCCGAGCAAGGCGACTGATGACGCGGGTGCGATGCTGTTTATGAGCAGTCCAGTTCAAGTCTTTCTGCAATTGTTTCCAGTACGCCTCTAACGCATGTCGTCCTAATCGCTCCTGAAAGTAAAGCGTACCGACGGTATCGGTGTGAGAAACGATATTCAGGCGATGGCTTTCTTCCTCGGGAAGATAAGGGCCAAAGCGGAACCACTTCCACCAGGCGAAAATCCACAACAGAGCCAGGGTCAGCAAGGTTAAATTTCGGAAGGGGGGGGTCAGCAGCAGGCCCACCACTTTCGGAACGGCAGTCGTGCTCAGCCATTCTTCGACACAGATCGTTCCATAGTAATTGTTTTCATTAGTGCTGTGTTTTAACAGTTTGACCGCGAGGATTGCATTCTCTTGGTTCATCATCGATTGATTGGTAAACAGGGCATCGTTAGCGAGCACAATCACGCGACCACGGTTGAGACGAACTTCGGTTGCCTGTATTCCTGTTTCAGAACGGGCAAGTGTGGTTCCGTAATTGGCGGCGTGTCCTTCCAGTTGCAGTGAGGCTCCCCGGGCCCAGGCGATTTTGTCTGACTTATAGATCGGAGAATCGAACGATTTACAAAACCGAATGACTTTCTTTACCGGCTTTTTATCTTCTTCCTCTTCTGCCGATGTTCCACTGGTTGATGATTCCTCGTCGGAGGAATTATCTTCCTTGTCTTTTTCTTTGGGTGAATCATCGGCGACAACGGAGATGCCCACTTCAGGGATCGTTAAATTCGGGTCATCATAAGAGGCAGCCACGAGTAATGTTCCCCCTGATCGAACCCAGTCCAGAATGCTTTCCCAATGGTAGGATTTGGGTAAGCGGGCCGGGCCAAGCATGACGAGGGTTTCGTTGTAATCCAACTGATCAATGGTTGAAACCAGCATGTCGTCACTGCGATAGATGGAGAATCCTTGAGACTCCATCAACAGGTAGAATGCTTTTTTTCCGGAAATGGACGTGCTGCGCGTATCGTTATTGTTTCCCGGATCAAGGATCGGGAACCAGAACTGCATCAGAATCAGCAACAACAGGCCGATGCCGAAAATCAAATTAGCTGTCCGATGGTGAATTCGCCGCAAGGAATTGCGCCTCAAACTGGTTCAAACTGGTTTCGAAATTGTCTGCCGTGGCGGGTCGCCGTCCGAATCCAATCGGCTCGTAAACCCGTAAAATTTGTTGTAAGGCCTGATGTCGTGGTGGTTCGCCGCGTACCGCTCGTAAGTAATCGTAGGAGGTCAATCCGCGCCGAAACTTGATCTGGTTGCGGCGTTCGATGTCACTCATCGCGCCTTGCACCAGGAGCATGATCGCCTGGGCATATTCGCCTCGGGCAGCTAATTCACGAGCGCGAGCCCAGTATTGGTTTACGGCGGTTTCACCTGGGGCCACGATAATCTGTTGGTCTGTTTGATCGGCCAGAACTTCAGTGGTTGCCTGCCCCCGTCGTTCGTAAGCGACAATCGCCTTGCCAATAAAATAGATGAGCACTAATGCCACACCGACCAGGAGTCCCCAGAACAGGAGCTGGAACAGCATGCCGAAAGCGGCCCCCATTGATCCAAAATTAAAACTGGGGAGCCAGTCGAACCAACCTGAAGAGGCCCGCCGACTGGATGAGGAGGACCGCGACGAACTTGATTTTGATTTCGTTTCAAGTTCGTCCAGCAAGTTGTCCAGATCGAACGGGTTCTTATAGGACTTCAAATGCTTGAACTGGTCGCTATCCAGAATTTTCTGGCTCGATTTCCGAATGCTATCGGGGGAGACATTCTTTTCAACCTGCGCAGTGAGTGGAGTCAGGGGGAGAATACCTCCCGCAAGAAGCCAGCTACTGGTGAAGAGGAGAAAAAGAAAATGCTTCATCGACGACGTCAATCAAAGTGACCCTGTCAGGAGGGGAATCAATGCGGTTCGAGCGTATAGTAAGGGCGTCTGTCACCAGTATGCAGGGCGAATGCGGTTGAGACAAGCCCAGTCTGGTTTTCAATTTCCAGACCTGATGAGGAAAGCGGAGTCGACCGAGAGGGTTTCCTCCGCTGACTTTTGTTGACGTAATCTCTAAGATTACCTAACGTGGCAACCTGTTGAGCAGGTTGTGCTGTCTCCGGACGGATTCCCGGAGTAAAACAGCAGCCAGCTTTCTTCCCTGGAAGGTTTCAAACCATGTCGACCAATTACGGCGAACAGATTCCGAGCGATCCCCTGACGATGCGGGGCCGGGACTGGCCCTGCCTGCGGCAATTTTGCGTTTTTCTGGAGAACAAGGTCGGATTATTGAACGACCTGCTCCGTCACTTGGAGAAGCATGACCTGAAGGTGATGGCCCTCAGTATTGCGGATTCGGTCGATTTTGCCCTGGCTCGCATTATTATGAGTGAATATGAACGGAGTCAGGAATTGCTCGAGCTTTCCAGCTTCACGATTTTCGAGAACGACATTATTGGTGTCGAGCTGCCCGATGAAGATCAACCTTATGTCCACATCTGCAATGCACTGTTACAAGCCGAAGTGAATATCAATTACACCTATCCCCTGATGTACCGCCGCCAGGGAATGGGAGGCATCGCCCTGCATACGGATGACATTGATGAAGGGATCCGGGCCCTCAAGCGGGGTGGTCTGACCTTGATCACCGAGAAAGACTTACTGGAAGACGATGGATTCTTCCTGGGCTGACCTTCTCAAGTTTTCCTGAAACCCTCTGATGGATTATATGGCCCCTGGGTTTGCAGCCTGAAGAAAAACCACAACCGGATTTCAGGAAGGTTTCTATTCACACTTCAAAGCTCTCACCCCGTTGCGGGATGATCGGGTCTTCGTTGCAGATGTCTCTGATTGTACCAGCGAGAGCCCGGGCTGATTCAGGTTCACCATGAACGAGGAACGTGTGATTAATTCCCTCGTCTCCGGCCAGGTGCTCATACCACCATTTCATATCTTCGATATCGGCATGACCTGACAGACCGTTGATTTTCTTCACTTGCGCTCTCAGGGGAAAATCGCGATCAAAGATTTTGACATAGCGGTGTCCCTCAACCAGCTTGCGACCGAGGGTGTTCTGCGCCTGGAAGCCGATGATCAGAATGATGGTTCGCTCGTCGTCCACATGATGCGCCAAATGATGTCGCACACGGCCCGACTCGCACATGCCGCTGGCAGCGATAATGACGGCCGTTCCCTCTGCCCGATTAATCTGTTTGCTTTCATCACGAGTTTGCACATATCGGATACCGGGGAAATGGAACAGGTTGTCGTCTTTTTTCAGCATCCGTTGTGCATCCATGTCGAGCAGATCCTGATATCGCTCGTACACTTTCGTTAACCGATTGGCGAGTGGGCTGTCCACATAGACCGGCACATTCGGTAGCTCATCATGGTGGATCAATTCATTAAGGTAATACACGACCTGTTGTGTTCGTCCGAGACTGAAGGCAGGGATGATGACCTTGCCCCCTTCCTCGTACGCATCGTGAATAATTTTTTTGAGGTGGTATTTCACATCCGGCGCAGGGGGGTGTACCCGGTTACCATAGGTCGATTCCCCAATCAAAATATCACATCCCTGCAGCGGATACGGGTCATGCAGCAGTGGCATGTCGCGACGGCCCAGGTCACCAGTAAAGACGAGCCGCTTCAGCTCACCTTCGTCTTCAATTTCAAATCGGGTCACTGCCGAACCGAGAATGTGGCCCGCCTCGTACATCGTGACATTGAATCCGTCGGCGAGTTCATGCGTTTCCCGATAGTCGATGGTTTCGAAACGTTTGACGACTTTGTAAACATCATCCTCGTTGTATAACGGTTCGAAGGGAGGGTGGTCTCCCCGAATGTGTTTGGAAAGAAACCGTGCATCTTCTGCCTGAATACGGGCGCTGTCGAGCAGCATAATCTCGGCGACCTCTGCCGTGGCCGGAGTACAGAAAATGGGGCCTCGGAAACCGGCTTTATAAATACCGGGAAGATTTCCACAGTGGTCGATATGCGCATGCGAAAGAAAAATCGCGTCGAGATCTTTTGGCTTGCAGAGGAATTCTTCGTTCTTCTTGCGAGATTCCGCTCGATGTCCTTGAAAGAATCCACAATCGAGCAGAAAACGATGCCGCTCAGTTTCCACGAGATGTTGGCTGCCAGTGACTTCACCAGCGGCACCATAAAAGGTGATTTTCATAAGTTCAACAATTCAGACCCGGGGGGAAGATGAGAAATACAAATTCAGCAAAGTCCAGTCTTTTTTCTGGTTCTATGATAAGGAAGGACTCAATCCAGGAAAACCGCATTGATCAGAAATTGACCGTGGGTTAAAAAGCACCCTAAACTTATAAAGTGAGTCTGTTTGCCTCAAGCACCTATCGGTCCAGAGGTAAGCGGGTTGTTTCACCTGATGTTCAGAAGCGCAACGAACACTTGCCCCGAATGCCATGAGGAGGAACACATGCAAATTGTGCGTGATATCAATGCCTTGCGAAATCTGTTCGCAGCCACTACCGAGCAAACCTTCCAGGGGGAGCTGGGCGTGGCCAATCCTCGCTTTACCGACTACCTGGTTGATTTGCTGATGCGATTTCTGCGGTACGATTCTCTGCACAAAGTGCGAAATGCAACCGGTCAGCGGCTCTATGAAGTGACTGACATGCTGGAAGAAGCGGAAGAGCGAACCGATCTTCCCCGGCGCGAGGTTTATCGCCATATCGGGGATTACTCTTTGTTCTGGACGGGCCTGTATCCCGAGGCTCTCAAGCAGAAGCAGAAATCCAACCGTCGTGACCACCTGGTCGATTACTTCCAGCAGGGAAAACGGTCCTACTATCTAGCCAGTCGGTACGACGAAGCACCGTACCACGAAGAAGCCACCATCCTGCGCTGGCTCAGCGACGAGTTCGAGTTGTGTTCCTATGGCTTACAACGGGTACGTCAGGAGTGGGACAAACTCATTGCGGAAACGGACCACCCGGAGCACAATTGATTTGGTATGAATGGCTCAGCGGGATTACCTGAAGTGGTTTTCCGTAAAAGAATATGGACATTCCTAAGTCGTGAATACCAGACTGAGTTATGACAGTACCCCTGTTCGTTTGATGAGAACGTCCAGAAAATCAATCTCAAGCTCACTGGTCCCTCGGGCCGAAAACTGATAGGGCTGACGGAAACCGACTTTGTGCTCTAAGTTTATGGTTAGCAACAGGATAGGGTTTGTTGCTGTTCAAAATTCGGTTGAAGGTCTAATTCGACTGGACTCCTGAATTCCACCACGTCAAAATAGATTCTAAATCCGGATTCCATTTCGGTAGCCGTTTCTGTTCTGCGGGTCGATCTCAATGGGAGGTCGCAGGAGCAGGAACATTTCGATTGCGAACATTCCTCATCTGCCCTCCGTTTTCTGTTACTCATGAAGACGGTACTTAATCCGAGCTGATCGCACTCGTCCTCTTTTGAGTAAAATGTAATGATCGTTACGACACTCAAGCCCTGTCTCACTCGTCGCTTCCCCGTCGAAATTTTCTACGCCAAACGATTGCTTTAATCAGCAGCTTTGCTTTCAGAGAAACCCTCATCCAGCCGGTCTCAATGCTGGAGCGATTCTGAAGTTCAACGGTTCTCTGCCTCCCCATCTTTCTTTTCCAATCTACAGCTTATTCTACGTCCACTTCCCGTACGGGACTGACCTGGTACGTTTGCGTCGATAAGAACTCAAGTAAAGTCGTATGGATCATTCTACCCGAAAACAAAAACTGCTGGCCTCTCTGCCTGCCATCGCGCCGTCGATGCTGAAGTGTGACTATGGAAATCTGCAGAGTCAAATCGAACAATTAACGATGGCAGGGGCGCAGGTGCTACACTGGGACGTGATGGATGGCCACTTTGTGCCGAATCTCTCCTATGGAGCTCTGTTGCTGAAATCTTTACGCAATCGGACGGATTTATTTTACGACGCGCATTTAATGATCAGCGACCCCGCGAAATATCTCGACGATTATCTCGCGGCTGGGTGTGATGCGATTACTTTTCACATTGAGGCGGTGCCAGAACCCACGTCCTTGCTGAAACGGATTAAAGAAGCGGGTGTGTTGGCCGGGTTGTCCTTCAATCCCCAAACCCCCGTTTCGACAATTGCCCCATTTCTGAAGGAAACGGATCTCGTCCTGTTGATGAGTGTCGAACCTGGTTTTGGCGGACAATCGTTTATCGAGTCTTCCGTGGAAAAAATGCGTCAACTACGCGATGCTGCCGGTCCCGATGTCATCCTTTCCATCGATGGGGGAATCGGCCCCGATACGATTGTTGGGCCGGCATCTGCGGGAGCGGATCTGTATGTTGCGGGAAGCTCTGTTTTTGATCAGGAGGATTATGGAGCAGCCCTTAAAGAGATGGAACAACTCGCACGTGAACACGGACCAGCGTATTCGAATTGATCGTCCCCAATGGTTACAGGAACAGAGATTGTTCCAGAGTGTTTAATTCATTCTTTCTATTTATTACTTTCCTACTCCAGGATAAAAGCAAAAATGGCTTCGATCCTTCTCATCCATCCCGGTTACACAGAATACGACGAACAAGGTCGTATCCAGGGGCGACTTGATCTCCCACTGAGTGATAAAGGGGAACATCAAGTAGATGATCTCGCGGAACTGCTCTCCGGAGCTCCGCTGGAAGTCATCTATTGCGGCCCGTGTGAATCGGCCCGTTCAACTGCCGATCGAATTGCGGATCGGCTGGATATACCGGTTGTTGAATTGAGCGGTCTATGCAATGTCGATCAAGGTTTGTGGCAGGGAATGAAGCTGGATGATCTTCAGCGCAAAAACCCACACATCTTCAAACAATACCAGGAAACACCGGAATCAATTTGCCCTCCCGAAGGGGAACTGGCAGCCGATGCCCAAAAGCGGATTCAGAAAAGTGTCAACAAGATCCTGAAAGGGAAATCCCCCTGCGCGATTATTGTGCCGGAACCACTCGCGTCGTTAATTGCCTGTTCGCTTCAATCAAAACGGCTTGAATTTGCCCTGCTCAATAAGGCGAACCAATGTCGAGATCTGGTTGAGGTCCTCCGGGATGATGAGGCTGTCTTTGAAGGCAAAGAATTCTGCAGCACACGGACTTCATCGAAATAAAGCGAAGGCCTTCTCCGTTCGGGCCGGGAAATGAGCCCGGGGCGGAGAGGGGACCGATAAGTGACATTCATTCCGGATTCATGTAAACTGAACCAACTTTTCACCGAAATGCCCTGTACTTGCGACCAGTGAATGGGCCGCTGACGGGGAACTCTCTCTTGTTTCACAGACAAAAACCGGGTAAACATCGTCCAGCGTCGCAGAATCTCTGAGACAGATCCTCCGGGAAATCGATACTATAAGAGCAACCTGAACTTACCTTTACGGGAATCATTTCCTGTTTTGACTGTCGAGTATGAATGCATATGGCCACTTCTCCCAGTGAAACATCTAATAGTACCGATCCTCGCCAGCAGGCCGGGCGCCCGAAACGGGGAGTTCCCGAAGGTTTATGGCTGCGTTGTGACGGTTGCAATGAGACTGTCTTTCGTAATTCGGTCGAGAAAAAACTGGGAACCTGCCCGGAATGTGGTTTTCACTTCAATATTTCGACGGCGACGCGGATCAAACAGTTGATCGACGAAGATAGTTTCGAAGAATGGTTCACCGAGTTGAAGTCGGTTGACCCGCTCGGCTTTTCTGACCGCAAACCTTACCCGCAACGACTTCAGGAAGAACAACAACGTACTGGCCTCAAAGAAGCCTGTACTGTTGGCCGAGGTTACATGCGTGGTCGTCCGCTGGTGCTTTGCATTACCGACTCCTCTTTCATTATGGGAAGTATGGGATCGGTTGTGGGTGAGAAACTGACCCGCGCCATTGAACAGGCAACGGAACTCAAACTGCCATTGGTGATCGTTAGCGGTTCTGGTGGAGGTGCCCGTATGCACGAGGGAATTTTCTCTTTGATGCAAATGGGAAAAGTCTCCGCCGCGCTCGCTCGATTTCATGAAGCAGGGGGACTTTACATCAGTGTGTTGACGAACCCGACGATGGGGGGAGTTGCCGCAAGCTTTGCTTCGCTGGGCGATATCACCATCGCTGAACCGAAAGCATTAGTTGGCTTCGCTGGTCCGCGCGTGGTTCAGGCAACCTGCAAGATGGAGCTCCCCGACGATTTCCAAACCTCCGAGTTTCTTCTCGAGCATGGTTTCATCGATCGCATTGTCTCCCGCGAAAATATGCGAAGCGAGATTTCCCGCATAATCGACTACTGCGGGATGTAAGCCCTTCCTGGAAACCAGGCCTTTATGCAGTCGGTTAACCTCGCAGCTTCCCGGTTACTGAGAGCCTTGCAGCGATTGCACTTTCTCGATATCGATCTGCCCTTTTTCGGGATAGTAGGTCATGGCTTTGGCTGTCGTTTGAACGGGTTCGGCTCCTGGCTGTTCCTGTTGCCAGAAGTAAACGAGTTCCCGTCCAAGGGAACGCAAGTGATATCGCTTCTTCGATTGTTCGTAAGAAACACGGTCGGCCCGGGCGTGGAATGTGTCACTTTCCAGGCGGACATTTCCACTTGCCAATAGCTCGACGTAAGCGGTTTCTTCCTCTGAATTGTTTTCGACTTTCTTGATCTGGTGGATGTCCAGTTGCTGAGCCGACATCGTTCCCGAACCTTTCGAGAGTTGGCTTCGTTGCACCACTTGTTGGGGATGCTGAACGGGGCCGTAGATCATTTCCACACCTCCTTCGAAGGTGTTCGTTCGAGAGCGCAGATTTCCTTTGGAATTGCGATGAAAATCGACCCGGATGTAATCCCAATCCGCACCTGAAACCGTCAGCGACTTGTTCGACATGACTGATGATTGAGTTGATAACGAAGCAAGGTCGTTCTTATCTTTATCCTGGGACCAGATTTCGAAGTGTCCTGGCCCGACTGATTCGGTATCTCCTGATTCGGGATAAATCCGCAATTCCCACACTTGCCCCGTTCGGATTTCCGTTAAGGTTTCTCCTTTGAATTCCTTGTTGAAAAGCCGAACTTGTTCCAGACATTCGATCAACTTGATGTCTGGTCGTTCGCCTTCTTTTTCCTCTGAGAAGGCAATCGTATCGGTGAAGTGCACGTGCATCGTCTGGCAATGGATTCGGCTTTGGTTGACTTTTGAGGTGGCGACAACTTGCCCGAAGAACGAGGCCGTTTTTTCACTGAAGGCCATTTTTTCTTTCCAGGCAATGGTCAGGACATCGGGTGATTCGAGATCTTTTCCTTCAAAGTCTTTGCGGACTTCCAGGCGCAGTTGTCCCGGGCCGAGAACTTCAGCTTGTTCCGATTCCGTGTAAACTTGCAGCTGATTGCCGGTCAGGTAGGCTTGTTGTCCCTGAACTTCGGCGGGGGCTCCGAAAACGGTGATCGTTTCTTTCCCTTGTTCGTTCTTCCAAAAACGGACCTGGTCCCCGGCAATCGCCAGATTCCGGTTCGCTTCGGCGCTGGTCCGTTTCACCATCACGTTTTCCAGAATATCAGCCTGATGCACAACCATCTTTGGTTTCGGCTTCTCTTCTTCTGGATTGGCATCGCCTACAGGTTCCTGTGGGTGAATTCGGTTGACCAGCACTTCCATTTTTTCGGACGAAACCGAGGTCGGATCTTCATACGGATCGGAGTCGGATGATTCTTTTTCCGGCTGATCGTGCCGTTCAACAATTCCGCCCGGAGTCTCGTTCTCAGGAGGCGTTATTTTCTGTTCTAATTGCTCTGCCTGTGAATGTGTTAAGTCTCGAATCCAGACCTGTGTTAACTCGTTGCGCGCTTCAAGTTGCTGCATTTGCATATGCACGTTGTTTTCCGCAAGGACGTAGACCGGTTGGCGTTTGCCATCGGGTTTGGCGGTGCTACCCGGGGGGGCAGGGGGGATCCACTCCTCCAGGCGGACGAGTAGATGATTGGCAGAAGCGGCGAAGTTTTGTTCAGGCACTCGGAAGAAAGCCTGTTCATCCAGTCGCACGATGTCATGATCGGTTTCAAAGTCATGCAGAAACTGCATCTTCTTCAACCACGAGGCCTGAAATTTCAGTTCATTCGTTTCTCGATCAAGTTGCACCAGCTTTCCCCGCCCGAGACCGATGACCGATTCGATGTCATCTTCTTCGTTATGAATCAATTGAAGTTCAGGACACTCCAGATGGTTTTCTTCCATCTGCGCCGAGACTCCTCCGGAACCATTCAGCAAGGCTGTCCGAGTTTGGTAGTCGTAGACCAGGTTGACCGTCTCGACGACCAGTTCCTGTTTTTCCACAATTAACCGAACCGGATTGCCGGTAGCACTAAGTCGACGGATCTGGCTGAGGTCGTCCTCCTCTTCTTCGTTGGAAGCAGGAGTTCGTGTAGCGGCGGTCATTTCGGAAGAGTCCGGATCTTCTTCCTCCATCAATTCGATAGTCAGTTTCTCGGGAGCATACAGATGCTCGGATTCACCCGGTTTGACCTGTCGATGAATCTGCACGTTTTGCAGTAACTGCGCGATGTTAGATTCCAGATCATAAATCAGGCTTCCCTGTGAGGAGATCATCACAGGGCCTTTGGAAGCCGATTTTTCCGGTGAAGTCGATTCTTCGAAAGGCTCTTGATAGATCAAGCTGATGTTCTCTCGCAGTCGCAAGCTACGGACGCCACTGATGGGAATTTCTCCCTCCCGCTTGAGCGCCTCATCTATCTGGAGGTTCACGACAAGGCCGTCTGCGACCCCTTCGGTTCCTTTGTACTGAAACTCGATACGCTTATCGTCGCAGACGATGCTCATCGCTTCTTCCGAATAGACAAAACTACTTCCCCGGAGAGAAAGCCCATCCGCTCCTTTGATTTTCACATCTCCCCGCAGTTGTCCTTTGACCACGCGAAGTTTTTTTTCCACATTTTCAAAGCTGTATTCGTCATTAAATTCGATACTGCCCGATTCACAAGTGACTGTGAAGGGTTCTGTTGGCTTCGAGTCTCCCGGTTTTTGTTTCGGAACCCAGATCATGGCGAAGGGTTCCAGGCGGACGGTTTTTCCACTTCGGGTCAAGCTGTTGGCAAAGACAAAAGCCTGATCGCCCAGCCGGAATTGGTAACCGGGGTTCTGCTGAACCCACTCGACTTCTTCCAAATACCGAACGGCCAGTTCCCGGTTTTCAATTGGCCCCAGTTGATGTTCGAGGGGTGTTTCTGGAATGCGATTTTCGAGGGTCAGTGTTGGAGGAAGAAGCAATGGATTGACGTACTGGTGATACAGCCAGCCGATACCTGCGAGCAGGCACGTTGTGATCGCTGTAATGACCAGTTGCCGTGGCATTCGGTTTGTTTCCGTGTGGAGGATGGGGATTTACGTAAAGGTTAAGGAAAACTTCTCAGGCCGCTTTTGCGGAACCGTCAACTGTCACCGACTGATTGCCGGCGGGAAGTAAGCTGATGACATCGGTGATGTCGAGCATCCCGATTGGTCGTTGTTGTGCATCGATCACAGGCAGTTCGCTCAGCTTTCGCGTCGATAACAGTTCTACAGCATCCGAAATCAACAGATCGCCAGTTACGGTGACTGGATTGTGAGTCATGACATTTTTGATCGGAGCATCCAGTTGTGATTCGTGTCGTGTTTCCAGTAACCGGGCGAGATCCGAGTCGGTAAAAATTCCGGTGAGAAAACCTTGAGTATCGATCAGGATAATGGCTCCTGTTCGGCGTCCGTCGATATGCGAAGTTGCCAGAACCACTCGCACAGATTGCTCTTCGGAAGCAATTCTCACCCGGGAACCGACTCGCATCAGATCCCGTACGGTTTTGAACTTGAGTCCCAGACTGCCTCCTGGATGCCAGGTGGCGAATTGTTCCGGTTTGAATCCCCGGCGCCGGGCGGTGACCAGCGCGAGAGCATCTCCCAGTCCCAGCATAGAGGTGGTGCTCGTGGAAGGAGCCAAACCATGAGGTCCGACTTCCGTTTGCTGACCGAGCGTCACCACGACTTCGGCTGCGAAGGCTAGCGAACTCTCTTTACGCGCCGTGATGGCGATAATCGGGATGTCCAGACTGTTGACGAACGGGAGCAATCGAAGCAGTTCTTCTGTCTCGCCACTATTGGAGAGTGCCAGCAGGGTATCCCCTTGCCGCATGAATCCCAGGTCGCCATGAACAGCTTCAACCGGATGCAGGAACAGAGAACGCGTTCCGGTGGAGGAAAGTGTGGCTGCGATTTTTTGCGCGATCAGACCTGCTTTGCCAATCCCTGTCAGGATAACGGTTCCCCGACATTCCGTCAGAAGCTGTACGGCGCGGCAGAAATCGCGATCCAGGCGTTGGGCCAGTTTGATGAGAGCGGCTCCCTCGGTTTGCAGAACATCCATCGCCTCCTGCAAGATTGAGTCGTTCTCAGTTTGGGGGAGCAGAGCGGAGGCCGTTTTTCGGGTAGCCGCGCGATTCATCGATCATCATCCCTGACGAGAATTGCGGTGAACAGAACAAGTCCGCCAGGATCCATCCCAACGGTTTGCGGCGTAAGGGTTTATGTTCGTCCGTCAGAGACCAGTCTCAAGCGGATTCAAACGCCGGTTTCGGGCCGGAAAACAGGGGGGTGCCTCCCGGCGGGAGATTATATCGCCGGCTGAAAAGAGGGTCAATCCGAGCCCAAATTGAGGGTTCTTACCGTTTCGTCCACCCCGGGCGCTGTCCGATCTGGTCGCGGATCGACCTTCAGCAAAAAGAGGAGGGCCAGGTAGCGACCAATCAGGGAGATGAGGATGATGGTGTGATACTTAGCGGGATTGTTCGAGTCTCCTCCCAGGTGGAGGCTGAGTCCGAAAATTTCGAAGTCAAACGAGTGAAGAATGAAATCCCCGGCGGCAAATTCTTCGCTGAGCAGATACCCTCCCAACAGGCCGGACAACCCGGCCAGCATGCCGGCCATGTTATGGAACAGAGCCAGTTGAACGGTGTTATCCCCCGAAGGGACATGCTTGAGCAGTAAGTTCAATCCACCAATATTCGCGGAGGCGTAGAATCCCCAGAGAAAATAACAGAATACTAGCCACCAAGTCTGTTCTGCCGACGCGGGGAACCAGAAAAACAGCCCCGCATTAGCGAGCAATAGTCCTCCCCAGAGCATTTGCTTATCGTAACCGCAGTCGCACGCCTTGCCGGCTGCGTAACTGACCGGAAGTTTGACAAACCGCATCAGTCCCAACAACACAAAAGAATAAGTCAGACTGATATGCAGCACATTGCGCGAGTAGAAAAAAAAGACCGACTGTGTCAAACCGTTGAAGAAGGCGAGTGTCCAACTATGTAATAGCAGCCAGCGAAGCGAGCGTTGCTTGAAAACCGAAAAAACAAGTGCGCTCCAATCAACCCGATGAACATCAATGTGGGTTTCCGGATCATGGATCTTCCTGAGTGGCCACCAGGAAGCGAGTTGCAGCAGGCAGCCCGTCACAAAGCAGCCACCATAAAACAGCTCCAGTTTATCTTGCGAATAATGGTCGTTCAGGGCATCGCGAATAAATCCAACCGCAGTGGCCCAGATGATTAACACGCCAAGCTTGGCAATGTTTCTGAACGCGAACAATTCACCCCAGCGAGAGCGCGGAGAAAGCACCGACAGCCAAGAGACATACGCCGTGTAAGAAAAAGCTTGCAGGATCTCGGAGACACCTAACAGCGCAATCAAAAGCAGCACCAGATGCCGACTATGATGGGTGTTATCATCAAGGAGCAGACAAAACGGGATACCGAGGGCGACCAACCGGGAAGCGATGAGGGTCCCTGCCCAGACTTTTTTTAACCCGATTTGGAGTTGAAGCAGCAGGCGGGTAAACAGAGCGAGCGAGCCGACCAGTTCCGGAAGAGCGATCACGACGCTGATCGCGCGGAAATCGACGTCCAGATCATAAATGAAATAATGGAGGAACGACCCGCTGGTGATGACATGCCCCAAGGACCACAGAGCCTGATTCTGGGCGACCTTGAGTTCCAGCCGCTTTTGAAAGCTCGT
The DNA here is from genome assembly GCA_020426395.1 of Planctomycetaceae bacterium. Taxonomy (GTDB): domain Bacteria; phylum Planctomycetota; class Planctomycetia; order Planctomycetales; family Planctomycetaceae; genus Polystyrenella. The sequence continues at coordinate 3,422 of JAGQQC010000003.1, read as the reverse complement.
ATCTGAGGGGGGCGGATCGCTCAAAGTGGCTCCCTGATTGTCGGTTCTCCCGGGGCGAAGTTTCACCCGGAAGAATTGTTCCAAACTATTAAGTGGCAGGGGATTTAGGACATCACAAGCCGAAAGATGGTATTCACATCATTCACATTTTTACACGTCAGGTCAATGCAGAGGCGGAGGGCCTGCTGTCTGTCAGCCAGATTGGGAGAATCGGACCGGAGCCAATTCGGCCCCCATAGTTTCCCAGCCGATAGCTTCCAGAAACGTTAACTGTTCTACCCAAACTACTTGCATTGCCTCCTCGGGGGCTTAGAATAGGGGAGAACAGGTGGAGAGGAGCTTCTTATACGGCCAGCCTGGGTAGGGATACTAACGACTGTAGCGAATTCCCGGATTTGGAATGAAACCCCAGAGCACATCCCAACGTTTGTGACACTTTTGCGTTCTACACCGAACTCCTGATTGTCACCGGGCCGAAGGTGTGAAACAGTAGAGTATTCGTAGAACGATTCTGTCGTTGAATAAGATCCGAGATCGCTGCTTACCGATAAAAAACAGGGGGTTTCCCCCTGATTGATCCCCCTATAATTGAGAGAAGGTCCCGAAGGCAGGGAGCTTTTCTTTCATACCATCTTTCGAGAACTGTTCCATCAATGAACTTTCTGAAAGCCGGATGAATCGAAAGTCTTCCCGTAAATTGAATCTGGGCCACCAACCTTTCCTGCAGTTCAATCTGCAATCCTGTCTTACTCGCGTTCATGCGAGCCGATCAAACACCTGGAGTTTCTAAGAACATGGCTAACCGGTACATCAGTCTGGAAGAAGCAGCCGAACTGCTTGGCATTTCCCCCGACGAATTGAAACAGCTCTGTGTACGTAATGAAATTCGAGGATATCAGGATCGAGGCTCCTGGAAGTTTCGGGAAGATCAGGTACAGGAATACCTGCGCAGCCAGCGACCCGACTCCGATCCGGATGTCCCACTCTATCAGCCGCAAGAAACTCCTGAGCAGACCTTCTCCGCGGAAGACACAGCTTCACTCGCCGAAAGTTCTTCCGATAGCGATGTACGACTGGTTCTCGACGATAACCTGGTCGGCGAAGACAGCGAGCCGGAAATTTCGTTTGATTCCATTGGCGATTCCGATAGTGATGTTCGTCTGGTTGACCAGAATGTCGATAAGCAATCGGACAGTGACGTGAAGATCGTTTCCTCCGATAGTGGTTCGGAAGTTCCCGTTGCGGAAGGAGCCTTGAGTGGAACCGATTCGGATGTGAAATTGGTCGGTGCGGATTCGGATAGTGACGTCGGCCTGGTTCAGGACGATTCCGATAGCGATGTGAAACTGGCCGGTGAAGATACTCACATGGAAATTCCGACCACCAGAAACAAGAAATCAGACAGCGATGTAAAAATCGTCGATACCGATAACGATGTCGAACAAACGTACGACGCCTCTCTCGGAACCGATCCGGAAGTACCACTTTCGGCAGAAGAAAGCGACAGCCATGTCCAGCTCGAACCTGAACTGGAAGAAATGGGGGCTGACAGCGATTCGGATGTGAAACTGGCCGATGACGAACCGGAACCCGCCTTCGATTTTGGCAGTGACAGCGACGTACGACTCGTCGGTGACAGGGAGCCCCAATTGGAAGGCAGCGACAGCGATGTTGCCCTGGTCTCTGAAGAAGACCTGGTTGACGAAAGCGGAATTTCGCTGGCGGAAAGTGAAGACTCGGATATTCGTATTGCGGGTGAAAGTGGTATCTCTTTGAATGATCCCGTCGATAGTGGAATCTCTCTGGAATCGGACGACAGTGGTCTCGCCCTCGAACCCGATGATGACAGCACGATTTCACTGTTGCCCGATGATGATAGCGGCATCGCCCTTGATCTGGCGGATGACAGTGGCATCTCTCTGGAAGATGACAGTGGCATCAGCATGGACGATGAACTGAAGGGAACCATTCCTATGATGGCCACTCCAGGTGGCCGTGGTCCTGATACCGACAATCTCGATGCATTCGGACTCGACGACGATACGACTGACGATACCGAAATGCTGTTCATGGATGACGACGAAGATCAGGCGGCCACATTGGCGGGAGGCGATTCTGCTGACGTCTTTGAAATGGCCGACTCGGAATTCGAAGACATGGACAGCGAAGAATTCGAACTCGAAGAATCGCTTGATGAATTCAATGAATTCGAAGGTGAAGATTTCGATTTCGAAGACGACGATGGATCCGTTTCCACACTGGATGAATTCGATGTCTTCGATGCGGATGACGATGTCTTCGATGACGAAGGATTCGAAACAGGCGAAAGCGCCGCCGATTTTGGTCAACCCATGCCAGCCGGTATGGGGGGGCAGGCCATGGTTGCTGCACCCGCCGAGTGGGATGGCCTCTCCGTAGGGCTTTCCATCGGATCCGCACTGATCATGCTGCTTTGCACTTTCGTGGCCATCGACCTGATCCGAGCTCTCTGGGCACCCTTGCCCTCCACCAACTCCAGCCCGGGCGGCCTGTTGATCGACACGCTCAGCCAGATGTTCTGATAACAGAGCAAGATTGGAAATTTTCTATCTGACTGCCAGGAGTCACCTTGCGCGCAGGTTGTCCCAGGTCAAATAGTAGGCACAACTCCAATCAACACCCGTTAAGAGTCCAGTTTACGAGAAATCCTTGGGATTTCCGAACAGGCCTCCGCCGCCGGTATTGCCGGTCCCTCCCTGGAGGGGTTCTTTCCGTTTGCGGACATAGGCGGGGGTTGGTTCTTCTTCCGGTTCCTCTTTAGCAAGGGCTTCCGGTTTGGCGATGAGGGCTTTGAGTGAGAGGCCGATGCGGTGTTTCTTCTGGTCGACTTCCAGCACCTGTACGTCCACCTGCTGGCCTTCTTTGAGCACGTCGCTCACCCGGTTTACTCGTTTGTGGTCGAGTTCGCTGATATGGATCAGTCCTTCGACTCCTTGCTCCAGTTCGACAAACGCACCGAAGTCGGTGACGCGAGTGACCTTGCCGGAAACCGTCTTTCCTTTTTCGTAGCGGGTCTCGGCCGTTTTCCACGGGTTCTGCACGAGTTGCTTCATACCGAGGCCGATCCGTTTTTTCTCCGGGTCGAGTGAGATGATCTGTACTTCGACTTCCTGTCCTTCTTTCAGGACATCTCCGGGATGGTTAATTCGCATCCAGCTAATTTCGCCGACATGCAGGAAGCCATCGATGGAACCGAGGTCGATGAATGCCCCGTAGTTCTTGATTGTTTTGACTTTGCCCGGGTACTGCTGACCGACAGCGAGAGTTTCCCAGACTTTACCTTGTTCTTCTTCGCGCTGGGTTTGCAGATACTGGCGGTGGCTGACCACCAGGTTTCGTTTTTTGGGGTTCACTTCCAGAACGACCGAAGTCAGTTTCTGGCC
>JAGQQC010000039.1 GCA_020426395.1 Planctomycetaceae bacterium | reverse complement strand
TGGAACCTGTCTGGCAATCGAGCGATCAGATATCGGCGTTTAGTTCCCCGTTGATCTATGGCGAATATGTTTACTTCGTCAATAAAGCGGGAGTTGTCAGTTGCCGCTCACTTGCGACAGGGGAAGAGCTTTGGAAGGAACGTCTCTCCAGTTCCTGCTGGACTTCCGCAGTGGGAACCGGTAACCGGATTTATTTCTTTTCCAACGATGGAGCCACCACCGTTGTGGAGAGTGGCCCGGAATATAAGGAACTGGCGAAGAACAGTTTGCCTACTGATGACAAAGTGTACGGGGTTGCATTTGTGAACAACGCTATCCTCATTCGGTCCGGTAGTAAGTTGACTTGTGTCTCGCAGCCGTGATGGCCTTGAGGGTGAAGAGAGTTATTTAATTCAGACCGATTACCTTCGCTGTACTTGTACATTTTCCGCATTCGGGTAATGTTGACGTGAGTGACTTCACGTTTTCCTTACCCGTTCTTTTTTGCGCAGTTGATCGACGATGGCGAATGAATTTGAACTGATCGAACGCTTGCGCCAGCACGTGCAGGCGCATCCCCGCTTGAGGTTAGGAATTGGGGATGATGCGGCAGAAGTTCTATTCGGTGATCAACAGACCCCCGTTCTCATCACGGTTGATATGCTGATGGACCAGGTTCATTTTGACCTGGCCAATACAGACCCGAAGTTGATTGGGCGAAAATCTCTGGCCGTCAACCTGTCCGACATCGCGGCAATGGGCGGTGAACCGGTGGCCGTGGTGGTCAGTTATGCTCTGCCTCAAGGCTCGGCTGATCAACTGGGGGAGCAGTTGCATGCAGGAATTGTCAGTCTGGCTGAAAAGTATCAGGTTGCCGTGGCAGGAGGGGACACGAATTCCTGGAAAGGACCGCTCGTGATCAGTCTTACTGCCTTGGGGCAGCCTGTGGGGAGCCACTCAATTGAACGGAGTGGTGCGCAGGTGGGAGATTCTCTGTTTGTCACGGGACAGTTAGGAGGGTCGCTCTCAGGCAAACATCTCACTTTTGAACCCAGGTTGAATGAAGCGCGTGAATTGGTTCAGAAATATGACGTTCACGCGATGATCGATCTCAGCGACGGCCTTTCGTCCGATCTGCAACACATCCTGCGGGAAAGCCAGGTAGGTGCGGTGATTGAGGCCGAATCGATCCCGATTAGTTCCGCCGCCCATCAATCGGGGAGTGACCGTTCTCCTCTGGAGCAGGCATTACATGATGGAGAGGATTTTGAGCTACTTTTCGCTCTCTCGCCTGAAGAGGCTTCCCGCTTGCAGCAACATCCCGAACTGGCAGGAACCCCGGTAACCCGCATCGGCACGATTATTGAAGGTTCTCAGGCATTTTTAAGTGAGGAGGGTAAACAAACCCTGCTCCGACGGGCGGGCTGGGAGCATTCATTGTAACCTTTTGGAAGGGAATAACTTAAGGCTTGTCGACGATCCACGGTCTTCTTGGGGCAGATGAAGACGGAGAGGGTAAGGTTGATTTGTCACGGGGCGAAAAAGGTTGTTGACCGATAAGAATTTATCTCCTATCATCCAGCGGTTATTCACGTTCTGAACAGGAATTGCTTCAGCGTGATTACCTGCTTTTCTCGTTTACCACTTTCTGAAACGGTGGCGGGTTTTCGCTTTTGGGGCAGGTCGATTTTCGCTCTTATTTAGATTATCCATCGGAAAGGGACAAGGATGTTCCGGAACTGGCGCGGCACTTTAGTGATTCTGTCGTTGACCGGCATTGTACTGGCCGCAGGTGTGCTTTATTACAATCATCAACGCTACAAACACTTCGCTGTGCATGATGAGGGGATGGTCTATCGCTCCGCCTGGCTGGAACCCGATGCCTTCGCTGAGTTGATTGAAAAATATCAGTTCCGGTCCGTCGTTAACCTTTGCCGACCCGGTGAAATGGGCGAAGATCGATGGGAAGCCCAGCGCAAAGCGGTACAGGGGGCGAACTGTCAATTGTTCGAAGTCTCCATGCCGACGACAGTCGAAGCGAATGACCCTGAATTACAAAAACATCTGGCGATCCTCCGCGATCCCAATAACTATCCGATGATTGTCCACTGCCAACATGGTGTGACGCGTACGGCAAAGTTTCTGTCAATTTACGACATCATCTTCCGCGATATGTCTGCGGATCAATCGCTCGACGCACAACCTCTGTTTGGTCGCGATGACCATAATGTGAACGTCAAAGCGTTTGTGCATAACTTCGAAAAGCAGTATCAGGAACTGTACCCTCAGGCGAAAGCCAACAGCCTCGAAGTGCTCCGTAAATAAGTTTCCATTTCTCTCTAAAGCAAGCAGGATATTAACCGGTGAGCTCTCCCCGCGTGACCATCTGCATTCCGCATTGGCAAGTCAAAGATTATATGCGCCTTTGCCTGCGGTCGATCCGGAAACATTCGGAGAACTACGATGTCGAAGTGATCATCGTCGATAATGGTTCAAAAGATGAGAGCCTGGATTACCTGCGGGGGCTCGACTGGATCCGCCTGATTGAACGTCCCGAGGAAGTGCACACCAACTGGCCGGAAAATGTCTTCACCGCCTGGAACCTGGGTCTCCGTGAAGCAACCGGTGAGTATTACATCACGATGCACTCCGATGTCTTCATCAAGCGAGACGACTGGCTCGATCCATTCCTCCGCGAAATGCAGAAAAGCGAGCAAATCGCGGCTTCCGGTGCCTGGAAACTGGTCCTCGAAAATCCGATCTACGCCTGGCAGAAACAGGTCATCGGTTACGCGAGCGGTCGACTTAAGCAACTGGTCGGTCTCAAGAAAGAGATCAAATGGAAGCAGGGACATTACCCCCGCGACTACTGTGCGATGTACCGTCGTGACGTACTGCTGGAAGGGGAGATGACCTTCCTGCCGATTTACGGGCAGGGAGGGGGTTACTCCATCGCCAAGCAGATTTGGGATGCCGGTTACGAGATGGGCATGTTCGGTGTCCGCGAGATGGACCGCATTCTCTACCACGTCGCCCACGGCACCGCCGCCGTCGCTCCCGAGAAGAAGCTCAACCACTCCCGCGCCCAGAAGAAGGTCGAACGCAAAGTCGAAGACCTCTTCCAGGAAAAATGGATCCACGCATTAGCCGCAGATGATTCTCTGGACGACGTTCGCCGGGCGGCTTGAATTGCCCTTCCGTGACTTACCCCTCCGCGGCCTGATCTCCTTCATCCCCATGCTCTTCCTCCTGCTCAGCATCCTTCGCGGGAGGCGTTGTCCCCGCGGATGGGGCGGCGTGGGTGCCCGGGCTGATTTTCGGGCTCGTTTTGTACTGGTCGAGGATGCTCTGGAGTTGCTCGGAATTCATTACCTCGCATTCCATCAGGTCCTTCGTCAGATGTTCGAGCACGTCGCGGCGGTCGGTGAGGATATCCTTCACCATCGCCAGGCATTCGTCGATGATGCGGCGGACTTCGAGATCGATCTCGCGGATCGTATCTTCACTGTGCGAGGTATCCGAGGCGGTGTTCGAGTTCATCAGGAAGGGAGACCGTTTCGTCTCACTATAATGAACACGGCCCAGTTTCGGACTCATACCGAAATCGGTTACCATCCGGCGGGCGATGTCGGTCGCGCGCTGCAGGTCGTTTGAGGCCCCGGTTGAGAATTCACTGAAGACGATTTCCTCGGCGATTGTGCCTCCCAGCATCACACAGATACGATGACGCAATTCCGATTCGGTGCTCAGGTAACGTTCGTCTTCCGAGTAATGGAGCGTATAACCGAGTGCTCCCAAACCACGGGGAATGATTGAAATTTTATGAACCGGATCGGTATTTGGAAGGGAACAGGCGACGAGGGCGTGTCCACATTCATGATAGGCGACGCGTAGTTTTTCGTCTTCCTGGATGATACGGGTCTGTTTTTCGAGACCGGCGACGACTCGCTCGATTCCTTCGTCGAACTCGGCCATCGTCACGCGGGTTTTGTTGTTACGCACGGCGAGCAGAGCAGCTTCGTTCACGAGGTTGGCGAGGTCCGCACCGACGAAACCGGGGCAATGTTTGGCGATCGTGGTCAGGTTAACATCGTCCGCCAGTTTTACTTTTCCGGCGTGCACTTTCAGAATCGCTTCACGCCCTTTCACATCGGGGCGATCCACCAGCACTTGCCGGTCGAAACGACCCGGGCGCATCAACGCCGGGTCGAGCGTTTCCGGGCGGTTAGTGGCGGCCATCACAATCACGTTTTCATCGGAGGAGAACCCATCCATCTCGACGAGCAGCGCGTTTAATGTCTGTTCCCGTTCGTCGTGACCGCCGGGGGTGTTGCCGCGAACTTTACCGAGGGCATCGAGTTCATCGATGAAGATAATGCTGGGAGACCGTTGCCGGGCTTGCGCGAACATATCGCGTACGCGCGCAGCTCCGACACCGACGAACATCTCGACGAAGTCTGAACCGGAAAGTCCGAAGAAGGGGACACCCGCTTCCCCGGCGACCGCTTTCGCCAGCAGGGTTTTTCCGGTTCCTGGAGGACCGACCAGAAGTACCCCATGCGGAATACGCCCACCGAGGGCCTGGTATTTTTCCGGGGCTTTGAGGAACTCGACGAACTCGCGAATCTCTTCCACGGCCTCGTCATTCCCAGCGACATCTTTGAAGGTGACCGCTACGTCATCCTGGGCGTACAGTTTTCCCCGGCTACGTCCGAATGACATCGCCGAACCGGCTCCTCCCATACGACGGAGCATAAAGAAGAAGATCGCCAGGAAGACGAGTAACATCAGGAAGAGTATGAAAGGTTCCCGCCAAGGAGAGGGGGGATGGGTAAAACCATAATCGATTTCAGCCTGTCGTAATTTTTTCTCCAGATCTTCCCGACCCTGTTCCGACAGGTTTTCGATGGTCACTTTATAAGATTTCGTGCCTTCCGGATCTCGTCCTGTGCTGTCCTGTTTTTGATCCTGAAAGTAAAGATACGACGAACCGATCAGCACATGGAACGTATTCCGTTTATTGCGGATTTGCACATCGGCTGGCAATTTGGTTAGATCGGCCCCCGCCAGATTCACTTCCAAACCCCGCACGAAGTTGGAATAGGACATCTGCTCGCCGGAGTCTGTCATTCCGGAAAATTGCGTCGCCAGAACAAACAGCACGATCGCAATAAAGAGCAACCAAAGACTGTTTCCTCCCGATTCCGTTTTCTTTGGCTTTTTCTGCGGTTTGCCCGGTTTGGGGTTCTCCGGTTCCTGTGGGGGGGGAGAAGGTGAGTCGGTCATAAAATGATTCTTTATTCGATAGTCAAACGGGACAAATCGCGTTCCCGAGGATTAGGACAGGGGCTTCCCTTAATTGCTAAGGGAATTGAATCTTACCGGGTTGAGGATGAGGGTGAAGTACGAATTACAAGAAATTCTTCGCTTGGGAGGGATTGCTCCGCTTCATTGCGGAAATTGACTACTGTGGGAAGATCAGTAGAACTACCTCCTCGAAATCTATTGTTACCCAACAATGATGCTGTGGAAAGGTTTTGTAGACGTCCGGTCACTTTCCGGCGAGAGTTCAGATTTCCTGATTCATGGAATCACTCTAATCGGACCAGCCTGTTCAGCTCGAACTACTTCTATAACTAATTTTCTAATCAAGACTTAGTGCATGCTGGACGCCTGAGAGCAGGTGATGTTTTGCGATTGGTTGAATTACCTTCGGATGTATACTAACGATCACTTTTGAGCGAGTCTTGCGGCGATTGCCCTGTCTACCTAGAATTCGGTTTGAGGCTTCTCGCTAAAACTGTATCCCGTATCTCCGGCAGAACTTAGGCGACTATCGCCGGATTCGGAGCGGATACGTTCCCGCATCGATCATTTGCCGAGACGAACTCTCTCGATATGCAAGGTTTTCTGTCCGCTGTTCTCAACACCTTCCTCTGAATAAATATTCGTCGGCGATCTGACTTCCGCTGAATCTTCCGGGAGCTCGTCCCTCTTTCTGATGACTGAAATCGCTCTGCTCGGTTCAACCGGCTCCATTGGTACCAGTACGCTCGACGTGCTTCGAAAGCACTCGGACCGGCTTAAGCTGCGCGGTATTACGGCGCATCGTAACTGGCGGCAATTGGCGGAACAGTCGCAAGAATTCAGTCCAGCTATTGCTGTTCTCGGAGATGAATCCTTGAAAGAGGAAGTGGATCGATCCGCCTTTCATCCAGAAACAGAATTACGATTTGGGCAGGCAGGAATCGAATCACTCGCTGCGGATTCCCAAGTGGAGACAGTTGTTTCCGCAATTGTGGGGGCCGCCGGTCTCGGAGGAACCTGGGCCGCTGTAGAAGCGGGTAAACGGGTGGCTATTGCGAATAAAGAGACATTGGTCGTGGCAGGACCGATCGTGAAGGCGCTGGCGGAGAAAACTGGGGCGGAGTTGTTACCGGTCGATTCGGAGCATAGTGCCCTGTTCCAGTGCTTGCAGGGGGGACGACGAGAAGAGCTGAAACGAATCGTGCTCACCGCCAGTGGCGGACCCTTTCGCGGTTGGAAGAAGGAACAACTGAAGGAAGTGACCCCGACGATGGCCCTCGACCATCCCACCTGGAATATGGGGCCCAAAATTACGATTGATTCGGCCACGTTGATGAACAAGGCTTTGGAGATTATCGAAGCGAAGTGGTTATTTGACCTTGCCGATTCTGAGATCGAAGTCATTATTCACCCACAATCGATCATTCACTCTTTTGTGGAATTCCGGGACAACTCGGTGTTGGCGCAAATGTCCCCACCCGATATGAAGTTACCAATTCAATACGCCCTGACCTGGCCGGAACGCTGGGAAGGGGTTGCCCGGGCGATGGATTGGAGCGAGATGTTCCAATTGGAGTTCCATCCCCCTGACCATGAAGCCTTTCCGGCGTTACAATTGGGGCTGGAAACAGCGGCCCGGGGAGGAACAGCCGGGGCCGTGCTCAACGCGGCCAATGAAGCGGCTGTCGAACGATTTTTGGCGGGCACTTTGCGATTTGATCAAATCGTGCTGGCCACACAGGATATTTTGAAAGCACACCATTTCGACCCGTCTCCCGATCTTGCGGAATTGAAAAAGTGGGATCGATGGGCTCGAGAGGAGATGAAACAATGGAATTGATATTCGCCGTCACCCTTACCAGCATTCTGAACTGGGTCTATGTCGCCTTGGGGCTGGGCCTGGTGATCTTCTTTCATGAGCTGGGACACTTCGCCGTGGCGAAATGGTGTAACGTTTATGTCGAGCGATTCAGCATCGGCTTCGGTCCAGTCATCTGGAGTTTCCGTAAAGGAGAAACCGAGTACGCACTCTCAATCATTCCGTTTGGGGGTTACGTCAAAATGCTCGGGCAGGACGATATGGATCCGAGCCAGCTCAGCAGCGAAGAAATCGCTCAGGATCCTCGGGCTTATTCCGCGAAGAATGTCTGGCAACGGATGGCGATTATTTCCGCGGGCGTCATTATGAATATCCTGACAGCGATTTTGTTCTTTGCTTACGCTTTCAGTTCTGGTATCGAAAATCCGACCGCTGTGGTTGGTTCCGTGCAAGCGGGGCTGCCTGCGTGGGAAAAAGGAATGCAGGCCGGCGATCGAATTACCGAAATCAACGGTCGCCAGGTGAACTCCTTTATGGACATCAAACGGGGAGTCGCCCTCTCTTCCGGTCCGCTCGAAATTAAGGCGGTTCGACGTAGTGGTGAAGAGTACGCGCTTACCATCGAACCGGAACAAAAAGAACTGGGACGGATGATCGGCACCGGTTATGCCGATGGGCTGCGCACGGCAGGCACGCTCGAAGGGGCAACGAAAGGAGCCGCTCCTGATACGCCGGCTGCTTCTGCGGATCCTGCGGTTCCTATGCATTCTCGAATTATTCGGGTGAATGGCGAAGAGATTAATGATCCGTTCGACTTCCAACAGATTCTCGCTCAGAAACGATCCGAACCATTAGAAATCACTTTCCGGGAACTGGATAACGATAAGGAAGTGACCACGACGATTCCTCCTCAACCTTTCAAAGAATTGGGAATCCAGGTCGACATCGGACAGATTCTGGCGATGCAGAATGGTTCTCCTGCAGAAGTCGCGGGACTTAAGTTGGGCGATAAAATCATGCGGGTGGATGGTAAGGGAGTCGGTAACGAACTTGATCCACTGCATCTCCCCGAATATTTCGCTTCTCGCCACGGTGCCACTGTCGATATTACTGTGAAACGAGAGAACGAAGGAGGCGAGGTCGCTGAAATGACGATTTCCGTCATCCCTGAAGATCGTCCCGGTTGGGTAGAAGCTCCCTACGGTCCCGATGTTCCCCTCTCAATTCCGTCGATCGGTGTCGCCTTTAACCTGATTAATCGAGTCCTCAAAGTTCAGGAAGGTAGCCCGGCAGAAGTTGCTGGATTACAAACAAACGACGCGCTTGTGAGCCTGGAGTTAATTCCACCCAAGAAAGAGGGAAGCGAAGAAAAGTCTCTAACATTGTCGTTCGACGGAGACCTGAAAAACTGGGCTCATGCCGTCTGGTACATACAGCGTCTTCCCAACTGGGAATTGAAACTGGCCTACACCCGGGAGAACAAATTACAGACCGTGCCGTTGGAACCGGTTGATTCAAAAGAATGGTTCATGCCTTCGGATCGCGGTATCTACTTATTACCTCAACTGCAAACACAAAAGGCAGAAAGCATCGGCGAAGCGGTTCAAATGGGTTTTGACAGCACACTTAATAGTGTGATCGATATTTACCTGACGCTGAGAAATCTGATTACCGCCGATCTTTCGGTGAAGAACTTGCGGGGACCGATCGGAATCGCTTCTGTCTCACACAGCCACGCCAGTCGCGGTATGCCTTATCTTGCCTGGTTCCTCGGAATGTTGAGTGTGAATCTGGCGGTCCTGAACTTCCTTCCAATTCCGGTGCTCGACGGTGGCCATATGGTCTTCCTCATCTGGGAAGCGGTTACCCGCAAAAAACCAAGTGAGAAGGTGGTCGTCGGCGCAACGTACGTTGGCATGATGATTGTGCTCGGATTGATGGTCCTGGTGCTTTACCTCGACATCTTCGTGCACTGGTTGAATATCTAGCGGGTTGAATATTTAAGCGACAAAAGATGTTCCACTTAATCGCCAGTAATCCGAGGTTGAGACGATGAAGGCGATGCGACTCAATAGAATCTGTTCGTTGAAAGAGACGAATGAACCACTGGAACTCGCCGAGGTTCCAGTACCCGAACCGAGTGCAGATGAAGTCTTGATTCGAGTCAGTGCCTGTGGGGTCTGCCATACCGAGCTGGACGAAATCGAAGGACGTACGCCCCCACCCCAATTTCCGGTTGTGCCTGGGCATGAAGTAATCGGTTATGTCGAGAAGTGCGGGCCGAATGTCAGCCGATTGAAAACCGGGGATCGAGTGGGTGTCGGTTGGATCCATTCTTCAACCGGGAAGGAAGATGAAAATCTCAGCCCGGAATTCTGTGCGACTGGTCGTGATGTGAATGGCGGTTACGCGGAGTACATGACTGTTGGGGAGACCTATGCTTATCCGGTTCCAGCAGCTTTCAGTGATGTCGAAGCAGCCCCATTGTTATGCGCAGGAGCGGTGGGTTATCGTGCACTCAAGTTAACGAATCTGCAAAACGGACAGTCACTCGGTTTGATGGGGTTTGGAGGGTCCGCTCATATTGTCATTCAACTCGCTCGGCATCTTTTTCCTGATAGTCCCATTTCTGTTTTCGCCCGACATGAAGATGTTCGCGAGTACGCTCGGGAATTAGGAGCAAGCTGGGCGGGGGATCCCACAGATCGAACACCGGAACCACTGCACGCGATCATCGATACGACTCCGGTCTGGAAACCGATTGTGGAGTCGTTGAAAAATCTCGCGCCGGGAGGCAGGCTTGTTATCAACGCGATTCGCAAGGAAAATGAAGATCAGGATGCATTACTTGATTTGACGTATCATGATCATCTCTGGATGGAGCGAGAAATCAAAACGGTGGCGAATGTAACGCATTTTGATATCGCCAAGTTTCTCAAAATTGCCGCAGAAATTCCGATTCGTCCCAAGGTCGAAGTCTATCCGCTGGAAGAGGCAAACCAGGCGCTGGTCGAACTGAAACAGGGGCGGATCCAAGGGGCCAAGGTTTTACATATTTCTTGAGCAAGCAACGGGGAAGAATAACATGACGGACAACCCGGAACAGGACTGGCCTCCGTTTCTGTACGGGCTAAAAGCAACGAAACCCTTCGGGCATCCCGTCACGGAATTCAGGGTTCTGGAGACGCATATCTCCTGGGTTTTATTGACCGGTTCATTTGCGTACAAATTCAAAAAGCCGGTTGATCTCGGATTTGTTGATTTCAGTAAGCTCGAAAAACGAAAGCATTTCTGCGAAGAGGAACTGCGGCTTAATCGTCGGTTTACAGAGGGGCTCTATCTCGGTCTGGTCACGCTGACCGGGTCCCCCGAATCTCCCGAGTGGAACGGCACCGGCAAACCGTTTGAATATGGGGTGAAGATGACTCAGTTCCCTCAGGAGCATCTGCTGAGTCATCTTGTTGAGCGCGATGGGCTGACCCGTGAGCACATTGACAATCTGGCGGACGAGGTTGCTCGGTTTCACCAGCAGATTGAAGTCGCTCCGGCGGACTCTTCCTTCGGCATTCCCCGCAAAATCATGGAACCAATTGAAGAGAACTTCTCCCAAATCGGGTCCTCATTCCAAGACGACTCCACAATTCGGTTCTGGCTTGAAATGGTGCATCGCTGGAGTCGTGAAGAGCACTCACGTCTGGAAGAAACCTTCATTGAACGGAAAAAGAGGGGATTCATTCGCGAATGCCACGGAGACATGCATCTCGGCAACATGCTGCTCTGGAAGAACAAAGTCGCGCTGTTTGACTGCATTGAGTTCAATGAACAATTTCGCTGGATCGATGTGATGAGCGAAATCACCTTTTGCGTAATGGATCTTTTTAAACGGGACGAAGAGGCGCTCGCGCGACGCTTCCTGAATCGTTATCTGGAGCGAACCGGGGACTACGCTGGGATGGCGGTATTTTCTTACTATTTCGTCTACCGGGCGATGGTACGGGCGAAGGTCGACGCGATTCGCCTGCGGCAGACGGGACTCACGGAGTCGGAACAGAAAGAAGTACGAAACGAATGCCTCGGGTATGTTGACCTTGCACAACGGTTTTCAGAGCGATTGGAACCAACCTTGTACATCACGCACGGTTTCTCAGGCAGTGGGAAGACGTATGGCACCGAACCGATGGTGGACGAGGTCGGGGCGATTCGAGTGCGATCGGACGTCGAGCGAAAACGGCTGTTTGGTCTCGCGCCTGAAGAGCGGCCAAATTCGAGTACCACCAGGGAACTGTATTCAGAAGACTCGACCAACCGGACCTACGAGCGGCTGGCCGAAGTGACCGAATCACTTTTGACCGACGGGTTCATGGTGGTTGTTGATGCGACTTTTCTGGAGAGGACTCGACGCGATCAGTTTCGGGCTCTGGCGGACCGGTTACAGGTGCCGTTTCACATTTTCGATTTTAAGGTCCCTGTCGAAGTGTTAAGAGAGCGGGTGCGAAAACGATTCCAGCAGCAAAGCGACGCCTCTGACGCGAATCTGGATGTACTTGAACATCAGTTGAGGACTGCGAAGCCGCTCGCTCCGGACGAGCGAGATGTCACGCTGACGGTAACGGGAGACGATATGAACGTGGTCGAAATCCGGAAAACAGCTAAACATTGACATCCCTCTTCGGCGAAAACCGGTTGGGAATTCTTCTTTACACCAAAACTCAGTGTGTAGTAAAATAAGCACATCGCATCTGCTGGCCTCGTCTGAGTCAGTTGGGCTGGCAAGGCCATCGGTCAGGCGGTATGCTGATTATCACAACTCACTCTACGGGGATTCCTCCATGAAATATGGTCCAGACAAAGAGAAATCGGCGAATGCAGTTTCCATGTTGGCAATCACCTTTGTCATCCTGGGGGGCGTCGGGTTCTATCTGGCGTTGGCGGGTGTCTACCAGATTGATCCTGTCGTATTCGGAAGCATTTTGGGTGGTTCTTTTTTGGTATTGGGGATTATCTTCTGGTTTCTGAACAGTTACGCAGCCGAGTCGGCGATGAACTCTGGGTTATTTCGGTTCTGGAAAAAAGATCTGGACAAGAACAAGCTCGATTGGGAACCGAAGAAAATTCGTAACTACAAAAAGGATGAACTGGGATCGAATGCCCCTCCCACAGCTGAGACAGTGCAGGAAATGGGGATGGGAAACAGCACTTGGGTTCCCAAGGGAAATGCCCCCAAACGGAAAACGAAACCAGCGTCCAAACCGCGTCATTAAGCTCCCGGATTCAAGCTTGAAACCGGTTGTCAAAAAGCAGAGCGAGATTAATCTATCGTGCGATTAATCCATGACCTGGGTATGTCGAATGTGGGCGTAGTTCAGCACACCGACAAAAATACTTCCTCCGAAAGTATTTCCCAGCAGGGCGAGTGAAATAAAGCGGACAACCTGGGATGCCGTATATTTGTCACCAATGAACCAGGCGGTGAACATCTCAGCGGAACCGGCGATGGAATGATGGAGTCCCCCCAGCCCGATCAGAAAAGTGACGATGAAAACCGAGATGATCTGGCTGCTGTTCGGAGGAGTGGAGAGAACCAGCCAGGCTCCCAGGGCCATCAACCAGCCTGCCAACAGTGAGCTCACAAAGAGGGAGACCGAAGAGAACTCGGTGAGATGTTTGCCAATCAGGAGATAGCCTTCTTTCGCCTGTATGACGTCATCCACTCCACTCAACAGCAGGGCGATGATGGCTGCTCCGATTAAATTCCCCGTGATCACGATTAACCAAAGTCGTAATAAACGCATAATGGAATTTCGTCGGTCGAGCACAGGATAAATAGCGGTTGCTGTGTGTTCGGTAAATAGTTGGGCCCCTCCCATGATGCAGATCACAAACCCGAGGGGATACACCGCTGCGCAGGCCAGACGGGTCAGCAGCGGATTGTCGAACGGGTGAGTCAAGGTCGTCATCACGGCGACCGCCATGGCAGAGAAACCGACGATCATGCCACCTGCCATCGAGGAAAGCCAGAGAGAAACGGTCTTACGTTTCAGTTGCTCGTTTCCCTCCGTAATGGCTTTTTCTAACGTGTCGTCTGGATGACGCAAGGCAGCATCGGACCGTTTTACAATGACGGAGACAAACGTCTCTTCTTCCAACTTACGCTCGCGGGTTCGTTCTGTCGGAGGAGGGGCATTTTGAGTTTCTTCAATCGGTTGACCGGTTGCATCCAGTACGTGTTTCGGTTCGTTCATATACTGTCCAGCCCGCAGACCCGAGAAACAAAGAGAGAGATAATCGTGAAGACTCCATCCGCGCACCAGTTATAGCTAATTTTCACCGGAAAACGAAATCACAGGTACGAGGGAAAGCAAATCGCGCGAAGAAACCTTGATCTCAGGTTCAAGAGAGACAGAAGAGCTTAAAAGTGAGCGGGCTGGCGAGCAGTGGAATGGAGTATTTCCATCTCGACGCCATTAGGTTGAACGCGACGAGAGGGACGTTTGGCAAGAGCGGTACGCAGTAGTTTCAAGTTCTTCTTGTTCGACTTGAAGGTGGCATCGAACAGGTCTCCTACAATGGGGATCGAACCGAGGAGTGAATCGATTCCGACATTTCCGATCATGCGTAGCAGTGTCCAGCGTGAAACTTGAAAGTGACGTGCTTCATTGATGAGCCAAAGTGACATGAGAGCGGTAATCGCATCGCCTACTCCGGGAAACAGGCCGATGATCGTATCCCAGCCGATGCGAAAGTTCGTCCCTGGAATTCGATAGGCGTCGTCCAACCATTTGCTTAATTGTTCGATTCGCTCTAAACGGGCGATCTCTTCCGGGATGTCATTTACAGAAAGTCGTTCAGTCTTATTCATCGATGTGCCCCTCAATAACGTTATCCTTCGGAGATCAAAATGGTCTCGTTACGAGAAGAACGCGAGTGGGTATCTTCTGGATCTTCGGAATTCGGACTGCTATGCAAAATATGCTTGGCAGTGGCGATCATCGTTGCGGAGCCGACGACAGCGACGGCAACCCAGGCGGTGATTCCGATACCGCGATCCTCAGAGAAAATCGATGTAAAAGCGGCTGCCAGGGAGACGCCTATTACAGTACATCCACTGATCAGTAAGGCTTTTATCGTATGGGAAAAATGTCTGCGATGGGACATGCGAACTTCTCTCTTCTGTATGCGAGGCCTGAAACGATAGGCACTGCAGAACTAGACAGCGCGAGGCCATAAAGGGAGGAGTTCAGCT
The DNA here is from genome assembly GCA_020426395.1 of Planctomycetaceae bacterium. Lineage (GTDB taxonomy): Bacteria > Planctomycetota > Planctomycetia > Planctomycetales > Planctomycetaceae > Polystyrenella. The sequence continues at coordinate 3,225 of JAGQQC010000039.1, read as the reverse complement.
TAAGTGTTTAAGAAAGTTACAGGGAAACGTGCTCCAGAAAATGATCTGGAATTTCCATCAGGCTTTCTTGTCTGATTTGTTTGTCAATAATTTCAGAACGCTTGATGGAGACTTCATCAGGTGCAGAGATTCCCAGGCGTACTCGGCCGCCACTACTTTGGATAACCTGTACCCGGATGTTATCTCCAATGACAATTTCTTCGCCGCATTTGCGTGAAAGGACCAACATGTTCTTCTCCTCCTTGATTGAGAATGCTTGTGTTGCGATGAAGATAATTAGCAATGTTGGTACCACACCGGCAAAAAATGCCGGTTGGACTCATTTTCGTGCAATTCTGAGGTGATATACCCCACTGGCGAATCGCCCAATGTCGTATTATTTTCTGGATAGTTGCTCTAATATGGTTAAGAACATCAAATGGACTAGTAACTTACAGGTACTCAGAAAAAGTACCCTTTTGACGAGGGTAGTAACGCAAACACTGGATATTTTGAAACGTCAACTGTTCAATAATCAGCCAGATTGGTCGCTGATCAGCCAAAAGAAGCAAGCATTGAGATCAAGCTGGATGAGTGGGGTGATTGAGTGCTATGGGGCCTTTAGGGTTTTTGCGTTGAGTTCGTTTTGATTCAAAACAATTCTTTGAGGCAACATAATACTCTGTCTCATCATGCAACACCCCGGTAAAGCCAAAGTACACCCGCATGATTCTGCAGAGATCCTGCAAGGTTTTTCCGAAAATCGCTCGCCGAGAAACTACTCGGGCTGGCGACTGGGGTGCTTTGGAGTTAAGGTGACCGGCTCATTCCAGAACTCTTCCTTATGCAAAAAATCCATCTTCAATTCGTCCACCCCGATCTTAAGGTTTGTAAAATCTATCGGGCCAGGTTCTCGTCCGTTGCTCAGGTTGAAATTCATCCCTGCCCTTTTGAGAAGCTTCCGCCACACAACTGTTTTGTCACTGCAGGAAATGCCTACGGAATTATGACTGCCGGGATCGATGCGGCTGTAATCGGTTTCTTCGGTCAGGAGTTGATGGGACGTGTCCAAACCCGCATTCTGGACGACTATTTAGGCGAGCAACCGGTTGGCTCAGCATTTGTTCTTGAAACCGGACATGCTGGCATCCCTTTTTTGTGTCATTCGCCGACAATGCGTACCCCAGGTAGCATCGAAGGGACAGAGAAGGTTTATATCGCAACTTGGGCTGCCCTGCTTTCGATCTATCAATTTAATATTGATAGTGCTCGAAAAATTGAAACGGTTTGTTTCCCGGCGATGGGGGCAGGTTTTGGGGGAGTGCCGTATGAGGAAAGTGCCCGACAGATGGCTGTTGCCTTTGAGCATTTTTTGAATCTCCCCCATCGTACTCCTGATTGGGAGTGGGTCGCTGCTCGACAGCGAAAAATCTTCTATGATGGTTCCCGCCGAATGTGTAAATAGACCAACCTGGTGGGTGAAGCATTGTCCCCAGCTTCCTGGCGAGTAGAATAGAACGTGAACGTTCGATAACTCGAAATAACAAGGGGATGACAAGTTGGCGATTGATTCTCCGGCGGGACAAGAAGCTGCGGTCGACCCGGTGCTGGAGACATTCCATCCGGTGATCCGGAATTGGTTTGCCTCCCGGTTTGCCGGTCCGACCGAACCCCAGGTTGCCGGCTGGCCAGTCATCGCTGCCGGTAACCCGACGCTCATTGCCGCTCCGACGGGAAGTGGTAAAACGTTGACCGCGTTTCTCTCTTGTATCAACCGGTTATTGATTTCCGCGCTCGAAGGAAATCTCGCAGAGGAGACACGGGTTGTTTATCTGTCTCCTTTGCGTGCGTTATCGAACGATATGCATCGGAACCTGGAGGAACCGCTTGCCGAAATAACGGCCCTCGCCCAGGCGGAAGGCATCGATATACCACACTTGCGAGTCGGTCTGCGTACAGGAGATACCACTCCCTCGCAACGGGCTTCGCTTGTTCGTAAACCGCCCCATATTCTGGTTACGACGCCTGAATCGCTCTACTTAATGTTAACGGCAGGAAAGGCGAGGGAAACATTACGGCAAGTCGATACGGTGATCGTGGACGAAATCCATGCCCTCGTCCGAGATAAACGAGGCTCGCATCTTGCCCTGTCACTTGAACGGCTGGAGCATATTTCCGAACGGCCGATACAACGGATCGGGCTTTCCGCGACCCAGAGACCGATGTCACGGATCGCCAAGTTTCTGGTCGGGCATTGGCCGGAAGCGGAGATGTCCAACGAACCGTCTGAGCAAGTTGAACTCGAACATTCTGAATCGGTTTTGATTTCGGATCCGTTCAATCACGAAGAAGAAATTCTTCCTGAGGGTTACTGTGAAATCATCAATGTCGGCCATTCGCGTGAACTCGATCTGGGGATCGAAACACCGAGTTCCGAGCTGAATGCGGTTTGTATGCACGAACAATGGGAGGAAGTGCATGAGCGGTTAGTCGAGCTGATCAACTCACATCGCAGCACGTTGCTCTTTGTGAATACGCGTCGTATGGCGGAGCGACTGACGCATCAGTTGACGGAGTTGTTAGGTGAGGAAGTCGTCGGCAGTCATCATGGTTCTCTGTCCGGTAAACTTCGTCTCGAAACCGAACGGAAGCTGAAAGAAGGGCACCTCAAGGCGGTGGTTGCCACGGCGTCGTTGGAACTGGGGCTCGATATTGGTTACATCGATCTTGTCATTCAGATTGGATCCCCACGGGCGATCTCAACCTTCTTACAACGGATTGGGCGATCCGGGCACTCCTTAGGACTGATTCCCAAAGGAAGATTATTCGCCCTGACCCGTGATGAGTTGATGGAATGCATGGGAGTCATTCGAGCGGTGAAATCGGGGCGACTCGATGTGCTACCGATGCCCGAATATCCGCTTGATGTTCTTGCGCAACAGGTTGTGGCGGAGGTGGCTGCCGAAGAATGGAATACGGAGGAACTGTATCAACTTTGCAAGCGTGCTTATCCGTATCGAAATCTTCCCCGAAAAGAATTTGACCGAACAATCGAATACCTGAGCGAAGGGGTTTCTCAAAACAGCCTTCGCAGTTTGCGTTATCTGCACCATGACCAGGTCCAGAGCAAACTGAGGGCTCGTAAAGGGGCCCGGATTTCTGCAACCACCAATGCCGGGGCGATTCCGGAAGTCGCTTCGTATCGGGTGGTACTCGATCCTGAACAGACTGTGGTTGGTACGGTAG
>JAGQQC010000399.1 GCA_020426395.1 Planctomycetaceae bacterium | reverse complement strand
AGCAACTGACATACCTCCAGCGAAACATGTCCCCCATCCAGGGGCATAATGGGGAGCAGATTGAAGATTCCCCAAATGAGATTCAGATAAAAGAGTCTTTCAGTACTGTGGACAAAGTATTCCGCATACCGTCGGTCGCTCGTCAGAAAATCATAAATCACATCAATCTGGGGCGCTCCCCATTGAATTAGCCACGCTAAGCCAGCCAACACAAACCCGGCAAAAGGACCAGCCAGGGAAACCAGGATTGAGCGTCGCGGAGTGTAACCCGGTCCGGGGATAAAAGAGGCGGCCCCACCGTAAAGATGCAATTGAATATTAAAAATATCGCCCCACTTGCGCTGCAGGATCGCATGCCCCATTTCGTGAATCAAAATCGAAATGAAAATACAAGCCATGCCGATCATCGTGAGATCGACCCGTTCCGGCCACCAACTGAACAAGACCGCCAGTAACCAGAACGAGGGATGGACCACCACTGGAATTCCCAGTAGATGAAACCGCAAATCGAATTGAGTCGGTCCGAATCGTCCAAACATACGTTTCTCTTTATGAGATAAGCACCTCATCGATGGGTGCGTCATTCTATTAACGAATAAATAAGCAATTCGCGTGTGAAATCGGTCGTTATTCTATCAAAGTTCTCACTCAGGACAGAGTCCGACGCGGCGAAACCTCGCTGAAATCTTGTGGACCTTCGCCGAAAAAATCAATGTTCGATGTTGAAAGAGGCAATTTTCTCACCGACAATGGAACCGATTCGATCAGAGAAGCCGATCCTCCGGCACTGGGATGAGGCAAATTTTGTCCGGCCTCAGCCAGTTTAGTTTTGTCTGTCTCCCTTTTACCGGATCGTTTTTCCATGGAAGTTGATGATTCTCTCCTCTCTGATGTTGATCTGATGGATCAACTCTGCGCGGGTCAGAAAAACCGATTAGAAATTCTGATGCGTCGTTACTATCAACCGCTATTGCGCGTTGCCTGGAGTAAATTACTCCATCGTCAATCAGCAGAGGATGTCGTGCAGGAAACGTTTGTCGCAGTCTATGGAGCCCGGGAAAGTTATAACCGAAACTTTTCTTTCCGGACCTGGATTTGGACGATTCTGTTAAATCTCTGCCGACGGGAACTAAAACGGCAACATCGACGTTCGGTTGTCCAAAACATCGATCCTGACATTCTCCACAGCGTTCCTCCTGCAGGCATCATCAATCCGGAAAACGGACTTTCGCTTCTACTCCAGAAGGAACGCCGGCAACAGGTTGTTCATGCATTAAATCAACTTCCGGAACCCCAGGCAGATGCGATTCGCCTCCGTTTTTACGGAGAGTTGGCTTATGACGAAATCTCCCTCACCATAAATTGCAGCCTGAGTGGAGCGAAAAGGCGGGTGAAGACCGGATTAGTTAAGTTGGCCGAATTACTCCAGACTGAAGAGGAGCACGAGGCATGAACTGTGATCAAGCATTTGAAGTCATGACCCGGCCACACCAGCCCAATTTATTCACGGCTGATGACCATGCACTGCAACAACATCTTCGTTTTTGCCCCCGTTGTCGTCAGATGCAGGAAGTTCTCGCTCCGGCACTCGCTTCTTTACAGGGAGACAACGAACGGGAAACTGTGGACTATTCTTCCTCGACAGACTTCTATTCTTCTGCCAGTGAGTTCGATCCTTCGCTCCTCTCCGCCCAGGCAGAAGAAGTGATTCGAATTGCAGATGATGTTGCTCGCGATCTGCGTCCTCAACCTGTGCCTTCAAGTACACACATTCTGCCCAAACAACGGAGCCGGTCGTTCCCGATCGTCACTTGCCTGTTATTGGCTGCCAGCATCCTGATGGGAGGTCACTTCACATTCACGTTGTTAAGCGACCGTTCCGAAAATCAGGCAAGTCTCGTCCCTGTTCCATCCAGTGATGAATGCCTGTGGCTGGCTCAGAAAGAACAGAACGTCCAACCCAAAACCGAACTGGAAGCAAAAGTCCTCTCCGCAGAACAGTTGATCCAAAGTTGTCTTAAATGCCATGACACCTGGCCGCGCGAGCAAAATCATCCACAGCCGCGTATTAATGAATTACCAGACGGCCAAACCCGACTATTCGAATTCGAGGACCGCGCCATGTTGCAGCGGCTCCGCGATTTGCACGATAGTCCCCTGCCCGACCTGTTCGTTCCCCAGACGATTTCGCCAGAATTCGGCCAATTCGCGGTGCGGCATGAGGGCAAAGAGAGTCGGTCCCCAGGAAGATTGTCCCACGCCAGTAATTTGCTCATGCTGTAAAAGCTCGGCCAGTTCGCGCATTTGAGGAGAGGCGAAAATGCCTCCCTGTACGGGGGCGAAAAATTCTCCCGCGGTCGCCCCGTAAGCATATAGGGCTTCGCTCGCGGCAGAGAAATCTGCGGACACAATCGAGGGTAACAGATCCATCACCAGGATTTTGCACAATCTGGCCGTAGTCTCTTCCGGCATCGGTCCAAGTTGATCAAAAGCGACTTTTTCTGCGTCTCCATGTAACCCGGCGAGTGTCGTGGGTCTTACGATCAGAAAACACCATTCAGCCGGAAGTTCCAACCGGACAATGGGCGTGCCTAATTCACTGTCAGTTCGTTTTCCTCCGTCGACAAACAAACCTCCTCGCTGAAACCCATTGATCCCAATCGCCGAACGGGCACCGCGGCCCGTGGCTCGCGCGAGTTCTTCTATCGGCAAGTTGGATTGACCGGACAAAATCGCCAGCGACTGAGCAACAGCCAAGGCAAGTTGAGTTCCCGAACCCAGTCCGACATGTGAAGGTAACGAACGCCCCGTTTCCAGATGAACGGAGGGAACAGTAAATCGTTCCTGAAAGTATTCACGGACACGAGTCACGAATCGGCCGATCCGTTCTGCCGATTCTCCCACAAATTGATCTTTGTCAGACAACCGGGCATGAAGTTCGATTCCCGGTTCCGAGATCATCACACCGCAACCTCCGAAATGCCGTCCTGCGTGCGGGCGGTAGGAGAGCGGCCCGAAGTGCAAGCGAGAACCTGTTTTCAACGTAAGAGAGGAAGGCATGGAAGTCGATCTTCTGACTTTAAGAGAGTGAATCCAATGTCTGTTGGAATTGAGGCCATTGTTGTATCACATATCGGGTCACCAACTCAAACGCCCGAAATTCCTGTGGTCCCCCCGTTTTCTCCAGTATTGTCTGGAACTGTTGATACTGCGGTAGCACTTCTTCTTCAGTCAGCATAAACAAGCGCGACGCCAAAATCGCGTATTCAATAACAGCATGCTTGGCGCGGTTGAAACCGAGAAAATCGTGACGTTTGCCAGTGTGAACAATCTCGACTTGAATTTCGGTTCGCTCCTGACGGTCGTCCAGTTCGCGAACTTCAAATTCGTACCAGCGGCAGCAGCCACCGAGAACCGCCCCCGCAATTCGCTCTGCCGGAAAAACATCCGGGGCCGATTCGAGCAAATTCAACGCGGCCCGCACCAGCAATTCGACATTATCGACAATATGGAAAACCCCCTGGGGGTGGACTTTCAAATTCTGATAGGTCGCAGTCGATTGATAGGGACGGAGTAGCAGCGTCTGCATCCCCTCACCAATAATTGGTCCCATCGCGGCGACGTTGACTTCGCGCTGGTCATTGAATGTCGTAACAATTCCTTCAAGAATCATGAACTTCGGTCGCCTGAAAATTGTCACTCAAAAAATGCGGAGAGATACCTGAAATCTGAACAGAGGTTTGCCTGTCAGTGTAACGCACGATCTTACCCCGATTCCAGCTTCCCTCGGGGACTGAGTCCCCCTCATTTAGCGTTCTCCCTGAGAGGATTCGTTTTTCAGACGTGTTTTCTCCCCGATTCCTCTCTACAATGTGCATTCTCAATCAGCGTGAATTCTCGATCAACCAGTCGTTACCGCCTCCGATTCTCTCTTTCCATGGAAATCATCCGTCGGTGCTTCTGATTAAGTCGAAACAATATAGTCATTTAGTTTTACCCATTTCTAAATAGAAGTCCGGGCAATGGGCCCCCGGATTCAGGTGATTTTGCCTCTATGATTTGCGTCAGTATCGGTCGGACCCGACATAAAATGATGATTGCGGAACACCAGCAGCTCGCTGAAAACGGAGCGGAACTGGTGGAATATCGCCTGGACTGGTTGGGGAACGTACCCGACCTGGGGCGGTTGTTGGAAAACCGCCCCACTCCCGTCGTGGCTACCTGCCGTCGTCCTGCTGATTATGGCCGCTGGCGCGGAACTGAGGAACAACGCCAGGCGATTCTGCGCTCCGCCATCGCCGACGGAGTCGATTTTGTCGACCTCGAAGAAGATATCGCCGGCAGCATTCCCCGTTATGGAAAAACCAAGCGGATCGTCAGCCTGCATAATTTTGATGAGACCCCGGAGGACAT
>JAGQQC010000398.1 GCA_020426395.1 Planctomycetaceae bacterium | reverse complement strand
TGTTCAACTGACGCCAGATGTCACAGAGCCGAAAATCACAATCAGCACCACCTGGCCAGGAGCCAGTGCGCAGGAAGTCGAACGGGAAATTATCGAAGAGCAGGAAGAACAACTGAAAAGTGTGGAAGGGCTTCGCGAGTTTGAAAGTACAAGTTCCGATTCACGCGGGGAAATCATTCTGAAGTTTGAAGTCGGTACAGACCTGGGAGTCGCCCGGGCTCGAGTGTCTGATAAATTAAACCAGGTCCCCGAATACCCTGAAGATGCGAACGAACCGACGATCACCACCGTCAATCCGAATGAAAACGCCATTGCCTGGTTCATTCTGTTACCGATTCCTCCTTCGGTCGAGGATATGCAAGCCTTTGCCGATACACACCCCAATGTAAAAGACGAACTTCAACCCTTTATCAACGCCAAAGAGATACCGGAATACACGGTTCTGGCCAAATTGGCTGAGAAACATCCGGAACTGGAACTTCTCATTAAAGGGAAAAATGATCCGGGTTTGATGAAAAAGTTTGCCGAGGATTTCATCGAATCCCGATTTGAGCGAGTTCCAGGAGTCGCCAACAGCAATGTTTTCGGCGGGCAGGAAGAAGAAGTCCGAGTTGTGGTTGATCCGGCGAAATTGGCCGCAATGCAATTAACAATTTCCGATTTACGCGCCGCTCTTCAGGCACAGAACAAGAACACTTCTGCAGGTGACATGTGGGAAGGGAAAACTCGCAATGTAATTCGTACGCTTGGTCAGTTTCGTAGTATCGAACAAGTCGAGAGTACGGTGATTGCCATTCGAGAAAGCACCCCGATCACGGTGTCGGATGTGGCACATGTCGAACTGAATTATAAGAAACCAGAGGGACTCGTACGACAGAAAGGGGTGAATGCTCTGGCGGTTAACGCACAGCAGGCCCCAGAAACGAATGTCCTGGAAATTATGGGCCCCCCTCGGGAACAGCTCGACCTTGATGGCAATGGTGAGATCACTTCATTTGAACTGTCTGAAGCGAAAACTCGGTTTGGAGATTCACTTCGAATTGCTGTTGAAGAAATGAATAACGGCGCCCTGAAACCGCGGGGAGTTCAGTTAATACAGGTTTACGACCAGACGGAGTACGTCATCTCCGCAACGGATCTGGTGCAGACGAACATTTATCTCGGTGGTTTTCTGGCGATCGCTATTCTGCTCACCTTCCTGCGCAGTCCTCGTTCTGTATTAATTATCGGGATTTCTATTCCCATCAGCATCATTGCGACATTCATGTTTGTGCGAGGTTTCGGAAGAAGCATCAACGTAATCAGTCTTGCAGGAATGGCTTTCGCAGTGGGCATGGTGGTGGATAACGCGATTGTCGTTCTGGAAAACATTTTCCGACATTATGAGGAATCGGGTGATCCGAAAGAGGCTGCTATTAAAGGGACCCAGGAAGTCTGGGGAGCAGTTCTTGCATCGACCTTAACCACCTTGGCCGTGTTCGTGCCTGTCATTTTTGTGCAAGGACAAGCGGGGCAACTTTTCCGCGATATTTCGATCGCGATTAGTTGTGCGGTGGGATTGTCTCTGATTGTCTCGATCACCGTGATTCCAACCGCAGCCCGGCATATTTTGAAAGATCGAACCGGTGACCGTTCCTCCGCGCATTTTTCGACCTCGGAAGGAAAGCAAAAACCAGGCATCTTAAACCGTTTGGCAGGGTCGCTCGTGGACAGCTTTATTGCAGTCCTGCACTGGATGCAAGAGACCCGCGGTAGCTTTCTTATTCGAGTGACCGTCCTATCGGTATTTATTATCACCTCACTGGTCGGCGCCTGGGTAATTATGCCCGAAACAGAGTACCTGCCGGAGGGAAACCGGAATTTGATCTTCGCGATCCTCATTCCGCCTCCAGGTTATAACATTGAGAAGATGATCGATATTGGTGAATCGATTGAGCCTCAACTGGCTCCTTATTGGGAGGCCAAACCAGGCAGCCCGGAGGCCAAAGAACTGGATGGACCGCTTATCGACAGTTTCTTCTTTGTCGCAAGAGGACCGATGTTATTCATGGGAGCGCGTAGCCAGGAGCCACTTCGCGCGGCGGAGCTGATTCCCGTTCTAAGACGAGCCACCGCAAACATTCCCGGAACATTCGCGGTGATTCAGCAAAGCAGCCTGTTCGAAAACGCCCTCTCTGGCGGACGTTCAATTGAAATTCGGCTCACAGGCCCGGACCTCGAAGTATTGGTCCAGCAGGCACAGATGGCCTTCGGAATGTGTATGCAGGAGTTTCCCATGAGTGAAGGAAACCAGCTCCGTCCTGTTCCCAGCCTCGACCTTTCCAGTCCCGAGATGCATGTCAAACCGAATCTGGATCAAGCAGCAGAATTGGGAATGAATACAGCAGACATCGGTTACGCAGTAAACGCCCTGGTCGATGGGGCGTATGCTGGTGACTACTGGAATGAAGGAACCAAGATCGACCTCGTCATTTATGGTGCCGACGATTACGTCAGATACTCACAGGATATTGAACAGTTACCATTAAGCACACCCACTGGGCGAGTCGTTCCGCTGGCAACCGTTGCCGATGTTGAATTGACCAGTGGCCCTGAACAGGTCGTGCATAATGAACGTCAACGGTCCATTACCATCCAGCTTACTCCCGCGCCACAAGTGCCGCTCGAAAAAGCGATGCAGATCGTTAACGACAAAATTCGTCCAGCACTGATGCAACAGCCCGCTTTCCAGACGGGGAATTATCAAATTAATTTGGCTGGAGCAGCGGATAAGCTCGTTTCCACAAGGCGAGAACTTCAGTGGAACTTACTTTTGGCCGTGATCATAACCTATTTGCTTATGGCTGCGTTATTTGAATCTTTCGTTTACCCGATTGTCATTATGACGAGCATTTCGCTAGCGTTGGTCGGCGGATTTATGGGATTGGCATTTCTCAATCTCTATATTTTCCAGCCGTTGGACATGCTTACGATGCTTGGTTTCGTCATTCTTATCGGGACCGTAGTGAATAACGCCATTTTGATCATCCATCAGGCGCTGAACTATATCCGTGAAGAGGGAATGCCCGACCGCGAAGCGATTCTGCTCAGCGTGCGCACGCGTATGCGACCAATCTTCATGAGTACGTTAACCACGGTGTTGGGAATGCTCCCCCTCGTCGTACCTTTGCCGATCATTGAGAACGGAGAGCTCGTCTGGATGTCAGGAGCCGGTTCTGAATTGTACCGAGGATTGGGTTCGGTGGTTTTAGGAGGATTGCTCGTTTCAACCTTCTTCACGTTGATCGTTGTTCCGATCGGGTTTAGTCTCGTGCTGGATCTTCGTCGTAAAACAACAGAACTCGTTTCGACTGCAACCGGTTCCGCAGAATCGGATTCGACTCCTCAACCGGCTAATACCAGCGTCGCCCATAGACTGGGGTCGTGAGCAATTGGAAATTCGCGTCCTACCGAGAGTGTCTGTTCCCCCCGTTGGAAATCTTGCACGCAATAATAAAACCCCAGTTCACTGAAGTTCTCAGGGTCGTACCCCGTTAGTGATTCTGCGGGTATCCAGCACTGCAACTGGTATCCTTCCTCGGTGTGTATTGCCCGCACTTGCTGGGCATCTGCTTCCGGCAGAATTGCCTCTTCCCGTGCCCGGGCGATGGGAATGGGGACATTACCCGCCGGCTGTTTGGGTTGATTCGGATAACAGAAAAAAGAACGGCAGAACCGGCTTGCCCGATGAATATTCTGCGTGTTGCGGGTATCAATCCAGAACCAAACTCCGTCGCTGACTTCGGGTTCATCAGAATTGTATTTAACAACGGGCGATTCTTTCTTCACCTGGATGTCAAACAGCAATCCCGATTGATGCCAACCTACCGCCAACGTGGCAAAATCTTCCTGCTTTTCAAGTTCCGCAAAACTGGGAAATTGATACTTTGCATCCAGTTTCGCCATTCCTGCAGACAAATCGGGGACGTTTTTTAATTTGTGAATAGGTATGGAGTAACGGAACAGAAAACGTTCGGGAATCAGGTTGGCCATGTGGTCAGAGTCTTAGCTATTGATAGTGATCTTAAAACCCTCTGATGGATCATATTGCTCTTTTTTTCAGACTCAAGAAAAAGTCACAACCAGGTTTCAGGAGGGGTTCTGGACATGTTTACGGAACGCAAATTTTCGAGTCAGCAACCCAGCTTAATGATCAGCTTCGGCCTGTGCAATCAGACGGTTACAGATCTGATCCGAGGTTTCTTCTTCCGTGAACGGGATCTCCTGACACTCCACCAGATTCCGATACCAGGTGTGCTGACGTTTCGCAAATTGCCGTGTGCGGATTTTGATCGACTCGATCGCCTCTGCAATCGGGCGATCTTCTTCGAGGGCATCGATAATCTCCTTGTACCCCAGTGCCTGACGGGCAGTCCGTCCA
>JAGQQC010000397.1 GCA_020426395.1 Planctomycetaceae bacterium | reverse complement strand
CTTCCTGGTAGATCGCTTCGACGGGACACTCAGGAACACATGCGGCACAGTCAATACACTCATCGGGGTTGATGTAGAGCATATTTTCGCCTTCATAGAAACACTCTACGGGGCAGACCAGAACGCAGTCGGTGTATTTGCAGTTCACACAGGGTTCTGCAACAACATGAGTCATGAGTATCTCCTCTTCTGTAAAAAAAGCCGCTCGATTCCAGAGGGGCCGGTCATCAGAAGCCGGTCAGGAAACAGAACCTTGCGGAATATTCGTGTTCGACGCATCGCTTAAAGTTGTGTAAACCATTCTCCAGACTTTATCGGTCAATTCGGTCTGAAGATCAACTGAAATCGTAGTTGTGCCCTCAGACATCGTCAAGCCCGACCCACATTACCTAAATAGAAACTGATCAGGAAGGAATGCGCCCTCTTCTACGACCGGCCCTTTCTCTGAGACATTGTCTCAACAACCAGCGTTGCCCTGTAGACAAATTCCCTGGGGTAAGGGTTCTGGGCTTTGTCGCATTCAGGAAGAATATTCTTTAGAGTGGAGTTTTAAGTCCGGTTTACTTCGGTATAAGATCCAGTCTGGGAGGAGGAACAATGTCGGATGAATTTGTGCAACGTTTTCTGGGGGCGGAGAACACCAAAGAAGCTTTGGCCTGGCTGAAAGCAGGCCCCGATAACATCCATACGCTGGCCGAAGGACTTCCGACGGAGAACTCCATTGAGCTGATCCAGGGATTTTACGACGCCGGAGCGAAAGAGGTGCTGGCTGTTGAAATTGATGAGTATGACGACTTTCAAAATACCGGAAAGCTCGTGATTGAACTTTCTGATGATCCCGCGGAGAGAGCAGCCGTCCTGGAGAAAGCGGACGAAATCGCGATTTCGCAAGGGTTCAACCCGGAACAGGACAGCGGCCAAAGGTATGTGTTTCTGATGCTGGATTGAGTGGGGTGACCACAACCGGGCTTTATTCTTCGGTTTTGCCTAGCTCGACCGGGTTGGAAAAATTCTGTGTGAACATCTCCGCAATACCCGGCTCCTGGGGAAGCATACTACTAACGATCCGATAACGGGATCGGAGTGGCTGCTCTTTACTGATTTCAAAATCGCCCAGCACTAAGGGCGCAAAGCAAAAATAAGGTTTGGCCGGATGCAGCCGAACTGGTGCCGGGGCACGGAAATTATCTTTGTGGGGTGCGATGAGAACACTGGCTGAACTCAAATTGAGCTGGCCTGCCATGCGGCACCATTCTGGTCGACTGTGATTACCATTCTCTCTGTTCTTGCCACTGCTCGTTAAGAACAGATCGGGCTCGCGTCCCAACCAGGCCTCGTTTCCCCGAATCGCAAATCCACCGTAATGATATTCCAGGATCTTTAAGGGTTCCTCGGTCGCCGCTTCCTGAACGGATTCAAAATCGATGATATACGAGAACAATTTGAATTCATCCGTTTCACCTGCATCATACACACGGATCGTCCATTGTTCGTTTAGGACGTCGATCGGTTTTCCGGAAGTCAAATCGACATGGGCAATCTTGACGACCAGTTCTGCGAAGACCGGCCCGCTTGTCATCTTGACGATTTCACGATGTTCAATTCGCCCTAACCCGGCGGCCTGATTCCAAAAATCGACTTTGCGGCCCTGAAACGAGGCATTAGTCCAGGCAAACATGATGCCATGCTGATGAGGATGATCCTGGGCAAAGTCCCCCGTAATTTCTTTCCCATAAGGGGCAAATAGGGGATGAATATAGCCACTGCGCCGATAGACTCCCTTTTCACCTTCCGGAGGTTCCACGGTAGCGGCCCGGTAGTGCAAGACTTCGCGACCTCGGTTGGTAATCACCACTCGTCCATCGCGCTCGGAGCATTGAACAGCATTGTCTGGCGCGTCCGTTTCGGTTACAGGACTGAGTTGGAAATCGAGTGTTTCCTCTTTTTTGACATCGGAAGGAAGTAATCCGATCCATTGATCCCCCTGTTTTTGCAACGGAATCACAGTTCCAGTTTCAGCCTCAATGAGTTGTTGAGGGCCTTCCCCGCTCTTCGCTATGTTGATGTGTATCGGCATCCCTTTTTTGAGATAAGTTTCAGCCGTCCACAAGAGCGACGTCTCATCGGCCCGACCTGTCTCGCAGAAAAAAACAGTGGTCATCGAAATGAGAGAGATAGAGAGGACAGCGAATCGAAGATGGTGCAAGGGACAACTCCAGCAAGAAGAAATCAATTCGAAGAGTATTCTGGTCTCTTTATCATGTCGAATATCAGAGCTCAACGAAACTGATTTTCCTATTCGCAAGAACAAACTGTCCGGATATTCCGATTTATTCTGCGACTCGCCCGGCCCGGTTTAGGGCATACAAATAGGCTGCTGATCGGTTATGATTTAGGATAAGGACGTTATTAATCACTCTCTATTTCTCACAGTTTGATGGCATATGAAATTACCTGCACTTGAGACCCATTTGGATCACCTTGATACCTATACGGGGTGGTTAAGCGATTTTGATCGGGCAATCGTTCGACTGACATCACGGTTGATCGAAATCCGACGCCATTTACATTCCCATCCGGAACCGAGTGGTGAGGAAGTTCAAACGACGCGCTACATTGCCGAGCTACTTCGAGGGGTCGGTCTCGAACCCGTGATCAAGCGAGATAACATCGGTTTGACTGTCGATTTTGCAATAGGAAATCCCCCTCCCACGTCCCCTCTCATCGCCATCCGGGCCGATATTGATGCTCTCCGCATTCCCGATGAGAAGCAGGTTCCCTACCGCTCTCAGAACGAAGGGATCATGCATGCGTGTGGTCATGACGCGCACACAACAGTGGTCCTCGGTTTGGGATTGGCATGCCTCAGTACCGAGTTGACGGAAGCCGGAACTCCCCTTCCCGCGGCAAGGATCCGGTTGATCTTTCAACCGGCGGAAGAGATCTGCCTGGGGGCTCGCTGGATGATCGAGCAAGGTTCTCTGGAAGGGGTGGATGCCATTCTTAGTCTGCACATGGAACCGGAATTACCCGCAGGGAAAGCCGCTGTCCGTTATGGCACCATGACCGCCAATTGCGACGAAGTCCAGTTAAGCATTACTGGCCACGGAGGCCACGCAGCCCGACCGCATCACACTGCGGACCCGGTTGCCGCGGCTGCAGAATTAATCATGGCTCTACATCAGTATCTCCCACGCTCGGTTGACTCCCGTCATCCAGCGGTCTTCTCGGTTGGTCAAATTGCGGGTGGCTATGCCCCCAACGTCATTCCGGAAACGGTTGAGATTCGAGGTTCCTTACGAACCATTCAAACGGATACCCGCGAACGACTACACCGCCGCATCCGGGAAATTGCACATGGCGTCGGCAAAACGAGTGGCACGATGATCGATGTTGAATTCCACAATTCACTTCCTTCCCTGATCAACAACAACGATGCCACACGTTGTCTGGAACTGGCCGCCATGCAGATTCTGGGAACAGAAAATACGAATCGCATTGAACAACCGAGCATGGGAGGAGAAGATTTCGCACTTTATCTGGAAGAAGTTCCAGGTGCGATGATTCGTTTGGGTTGTGCTCAGGATGTTAGTCAACCGACATTGCTGCATTCCTGTCATTTTGACATTGATGAAATGGCGCTTTCCCTGGGAGCCCGAATTCTGATACGGGCACTCCTGCTGCTAGGACATCATCTTGAAACGACTTCCGGAGAGACATTATGAACGCCCTTTCGTTTACTTCAAATGACTATCCCACGCTGGGTGTGGAAATCGAACTGCAACTGGTTGAGTCGAGCACACTTGCCCTATCGAACTCGATTGAAGAGGTGCTTAAGTCCCTTCCCGAGGAATACCATCAATTCGTCAAACCAGAACTGATGCAATCGTACCTGGAAATCAACACCGGTGTTTGCCGTACGGTAGCCGAAGCCGGGAATGATTTGCGCCGAACACTCGAAGCCACAGAAAAAGCGATCGAAAAGCTCGGGCTGAAGTTATTCTGGTCCGCTACGCACCCGTTTTCTTCCTGGCGCGAACAGGAAATCACGGTGAATGACCGTTACTACCTGTTGGTTGATCTGATGCAGGACATCGCTCGCCGGCTGGTAACTTTTGGCCTACATATCCATGTCGGAGTCGATACGGGCGATAAAGCGATTATGGTTGGCGAGCGAATGCTCCGATACCTCCCACTACTGCTCAGTCTCTCTTCCAATTCCCCATTCTGGGAGGGACGAAATACCGGCATCCATTCGAATCGTTCCATTATTATGGAAGGCTTACCCACAGCCGGGCTGCCTCATCTCGTCCGGAACTGGAGCGAATACACCTGGCTGATTAACCACCTGATCAACACCGGTTTTATAAACACGATTCGTGAAATCTGCTGGGACGTTCGTCCCCATAATAATTTTGGTACTGTGGAAATTCGTGTCTGCGATA
>JAGQQC010000396.1 GCA_020426395.1 Planctomycetaceae bacterium | reverse complement strand
GGGTTACTGGATGAACTGCAATATTTCAACTCTTCTGCCGATCCCGATGTGGATACGCCGGATGAAACGGTCAGTTACAGTTACGATGACCTGTACCGTAAAACGAGTATGACCGATGACCGGGGGACGACCGATTACACGTATGATAACGATGGCCGGATCACCCAGATCGATTCACCCGAAGGAATCATCAATTACGAATACGACGACCTCACCGGCCAGCGAACGCGGGTTACGACCGGCAGCCCAAGTGATCCGGAGAATGATTTCCGTTACACGTACGACTCGTTGAATCGACTGAAAACAGTAGAGGTGTATGAACGGAACGATTCGGCCTTATCGACGCCTGAAGTGACCACTTATTCTTATGACGCGGTGGGCAATCTGGTTCGCGTTGATCAGGCTAATGGTGTGATTACGACATATGAATATGATGATCTGTACCGACTTAACATCCTGACGCATTACGAACAAGATAGTATGACCTGCCCCCCTTAACCGAAGCCAGATCCTGATATACAATTCAGGGTTCTGGATCAGAAAAGGAGGCCCTCATGCCCGCAAAACGACATTCATCCGAACAGATCATCACCAAGCTCCGGGAAGCGGAGGTCCATCTCTCTCAGGGGATGACCATCCCTCTGATGTGCAAAAAGCTCGGCATTCACCAGCAGACCTATTACAAATGGCGTCGGGAATACGGCGGACTTCGAATGGATCAAGCGAAGCGTTTGAAAGAACTGGAGAAAGAGAATTCACGCCTCAAGAAACTGTTGGCTGAATCAGAGCTCGACAAAGCGATTCTGAAGGAGGCTGCGTCGGGAAACTTCTGAGCCCTGCGAAACGGAGCAAGGCGGTGAACTTCGTACGGGATGCTTTAGGACGGGACCGGGTGTCGGAACGCCGGGCCTGTCGTGTTCTGGGACAGGCTCGCACGACTCAACGGAGAAAGCGGGCTGTTCCAACTGATGAACCGAGACTGATCCGGGAGATGGTGGAGTTGGCAACACAGTATGGTCGTTATGGCTATCGTCGAGTGACAGAACTGCTGCGCCGGCAAGGATGGAAGGTGAATCATAAGCGTATTGAACGGCTGTGGAGACAAGAAGGACTAAAAGTCCCCGGTAAACAACCGAAACGACGACGATTGTGGTTCAATGACGGGTCCTGTGTCCGTCTTCGCCCCGGCCACAGGAACCATGTCTGGAGTTACGATTTCGTGCATTGCCGCACGCATGATGGTCGTGCCTTCCGGATGTTGAATCTCCTGGATGAGTACACCCGGGAATGCCTGTCAATTGATGTGGAACGTAAACTCAACAGCGAACACGTCCTGGAGCGTCTCAGTGACCTGTTTATCAGACGTGGGGTGCCTGATCATATTCGGAGTGACAACGGACCGGAATTCACCGCCGAACGAGTTCGTGAGTGGCTTCAGAAGGTGGAAGTAAAGACCTTGTTCATCGAGCCCGGGAATCCCTGGGAGAACGGTTACATTGAATCGTTCAATGGGAAGCTTCGAGATGAATTGCTTGATGGGGAGATCTTCGATACGTTATTGGAAGCGAGAGTGTTGATCGAACGTTGGCGTCAAGAATACAACACGCTCCGACCACACAGTTCTCTGGATTACCGAGCCCCGGTACCGGAAACGAAACAGCTCTATCCGCCTGCATCGCTCCGCTCACGCAGGCGGATAGAGCTGTCCCCTAACACATTCGAACACTAAGTCATGTGACTGGTGTCATTCATGGGGGCAGGTCACGATTAGAGGGCGAGTTTAAGCGTGGTTGGACAGAGGCAATAATGAAAAGTTGGGTAGAGCAGCGGCATATCTTGATGATGACGACTATCCTAGCCTCCCGAGATATTTTATATGAGCTAGACGCAGGCCCGGTACGTTTCATTCGTCCTGAGTTTGATCCGGAGACAATGGCTGAGTGAACTCAGTCAGTGTCTCCTAGATGCCGTAAAATACAGTGTTTTTTGTTCAGATGAGTTTTTTGACGGTACAGGTTCGGCTGAGTTTTATATGGTACAGCCTAGAACCGACGGAACTCGCGACTGCGTTCAGAGAAGCTGTGCGGAAACCGGTATTCGAGACCAATACTTCCCCGGAAACGATCGTAGTCATTAAACCCGAGGTTTGACTCGTTGAGGTCAAGCCAGGCATCCAGAGTCACGTACCAATCGTCGTGAATTGGGTGCAGAAGTTCCGCTCCAAGGATGAATTCACGATCTTCACGAGTGGTGGTCGTAATGATTGAGTTCGCATTATCGTAATCGCGAATGTGATATTCAGCTGCTAATGTTACCAAGGTTTCCGTTTCTGGAATTTCCCAGATCAGGTAGCTGACGATGTTGTGACTACCATAGTCATAGTCACTGCCCTGGGAATCGTTCATGGCGTATTGATAACCCAGTGCGACCAGTAAGTTGTTACAGGGCAAAAATCGGTATCGTTCGGTAATGCCAACTCGACCGTAATGAGAGTCTGTATCAAGGGCTGTACCATCAAGCGCTCCCTGACCCAGGAAGTCGTAATATTTGTAATCCCCGTAGAGAACAGTCGAGTATCGATCGTCATGCTGGATGGTCACCCAGGGTGAAACGATCGGATTGTTCAGGAAACTATTGTCACCCACAGTAACATAGTCGTAATTGAAGACGATGCCTGAATAAGTCGGAGTGCAATTAATGTAATTTCGATGGGTATAACGTAGATAGCCGCTGTAGCGTCCGATGTCATACTGATGTCCGCTATAGTTTTCGGAACCATAAGCAACACCACCTACAGTCAATTCAGAGTTATCCGCACGGGCGATGTCTTTTTCGAACCCGAACAGATAGGAGTTTCCGAAGGAGGAATCCGCATTCTGATCGGGAATACCGACAGCATTAAAAATGGGAAGAATCGCCGGGTTACTGTCATAAAACGTCGTAGCTTTAAACCAAAACCGTTCTTCCTCGCGACAGTAGACATATCGATCGAGTTCCGAAATTGACTGGTTGGCAAGTCTTCGAATTTCTTCGTTTTGAGATGAACGGGCTACACTTGAATAATAGCATCGAGCTTCACTGATCATATCCAGCTCGCCCAGGGCAGCACCAATCGTAAGCATTTTGTAATGCTTGATGTCCTGTGTCGCAGACCCGGTACACATCATTGCGTCCAAGGCCGCCATTGGTTGTTCGCATCGCAGAAAGTTGATCCCGCGCTGAATCGCATGATCATAGTAGGAACCACTTGAACTCCCGCGGTATCGGTTAGTCAGTGGAACTGGAGCTGCATTGGCCGGGGCAGGCTGGTTCAATTCCGGGTAATTACCCGGTGACGGCTGAAGAAACGTCACCGGCATCAATTCCGGATCTTCAGTTGCTGTTACAGAGAAGACCGCCGTAATCTCATCAGAAAATCGGTCATCCGCGTTGGAAGTGGAATCTTTATCAGCCGCATTTAAGTACCCGGAATCAGTTGCAGCAATAGCCGAAACAATGACTGGGCACAGGCAGATCAATGTAAGCAGATTTTTAATCGGCGCGATTTTGAGCATGTCGCACTTCCTTGTAGAGGAAACGAATCCATTTAAAAGTTGAGGCAATGGTTATCTTCCAAATCGGAAATTAAACCTCGCCCTGTTTACGTTTCACTCAAGAGCAAATCATATTTAGATTTTTTTGTCCGCCGGAGACACACTATCTCCACAGAATGAAGCCAGGCTCCATAATCGTTATACTTTTCCAGTTTTCTCCGGAGCAGCAAATTGGATTTAACTGTAACGATCAGGCAAAGATTACTGCCTGAAGGAATTTCTTCGTGCCCGAAGCATGCAGTCGAAAGCATTTCTCCCTCAGAAAGGGGAGACGACTCTGTTTGGTTTTGGATTAAGAAACTTGGGAGCCGGTTGTGCACTTAGATGGGCAATATCATCCCGATCCGGTTCCGTCATCTGCTCAATAATGACGGGAGAGTCGAGTTCCACCACCATCGCTGTCACCCAGTCTTTTGTAGATAAGTATGTCGTTACAGAAACCGGCAGTTTTCTTTTGTTTAGAAGTGATGGATATTGCTCAGGAGAGACCGTGGTGGTTACACCAACTTCCGATCGATTGGCATAGTCGTGTGGGACAGCATGACAAATCTTTCCCGTTGTTTTCAGTGTCGGACATTTCCAGAACGGTGCTACCGAATCAATTAACCAGCGTACCACGGGATTGATTAGATCGTGTGAATCAATTTTATCGTACCAGCAGGCTTGTTCGTTATCGATAAAGGGGACTGTACTTAAGCCCATGGTTAACCAATGCAGGACGCCATGAGTGCAATGAATTTCATATATCTGAAAGACATGTCCTGATAAGACGGCCTTTATGTATCCACCCAGATCAGATTCAAAAACCAGATGACCGAGTGAGTCGGTTGTGCAGGTGATTGTTTATTCAGTGGCTTTTCCAGCCTGGATGACGCGGAAACGGTACTTGCGATATCTG
>JAGQQC010000395.1 GCA_020426395.1 Planctomycetaceae bacterium | reverse complement strand
CCATTTGCAAGAAGAAGGAGGGCAAATGACCGCTAACAGAAATCCCTTCGAGGTATGTTTGTCCCTAGTTTCGAAACCACTATAAATCGGCTGGTTTCGACTCTCAACTCTCAGGAGAGGCAGGAGTTTGTCTGGAGTTCAAATTCTGCGTTAAAGCCTGCAGAATCGCCCCGATTTATGCATCGAAATCAGGATCAAATCATGTCCAACTTTCGAAATTGTCGCTTCGGGGGCTTGGCACAATCAGAACAGGTCCCATAAACCTCCAGGCGGTGCCCTTCCATCAGGAATCCGTGGCTGTTCGCCACACTTCCCAGTAATTCGGAGAGCGATTCGCTGTGAAACTCGGTTAACGACCCGCATTTTCCACAAATCAGGTGATCATGCTGAGGGTAACCGTAATCGTGCTCGTAAACATCCCGGTCATTGGTCCGGGCAACTTTACGGAGTAAACCAGCTTCTTCCAGACAATTCAATGTTCTGTAAACGGTTGCCCGGCTGACATTCCGCTTCTTCAACCGCTCCACAAGCTCTTCCGCGTCAAAATGGCTGTGGTCGGCAAAAACTTCCTCGACAATCAAAGAGCGTTCATGCGTCAGACGCATTCCTTTCGTCGCCAGGAATTCTTGAAACTTTTCTTCCGGCGTCACAGAAACGTTAACTGAAGCTAACTCAAACGGTTCGCTCACCCGTATCCTCTTCTGGTCGTACTATGGTCAGTGTGTCGTTAATTTTATGAAGGAAGGCCAATAATTCGCCCGTTTTTTCGATCATTTCAAATGATATAGAAAATTGGGGGCAAACTACTGCTGATAACAAGAGATATTTTTTGAAATTGAGGAAACGTCCGCTCGACACTTCGTTGAATGGAGGTGAGTGGAAGAATCTGGGAAATGAGTAGATGGGGAACGGAACTGAAGTATTCACATTCATCTGAGGAGTGGACCGCGTGAATACTCCGTCATCAGAAAATTGAATCAATCGGCATTGAACAACTCATGATAGATTGATTCGGTATCAATTGATGCTGTCAGCCTTCTAAATCAAGTTGCCCAATCATTTTCATGAGGGCGACTTCCAGTTTTTCAGGTGTGTCATACGTACCCGCATCAATCTCCGCCTTGATCTGAGCCAGGCGGGCCTCGCGAATGTCTGAACTTTCAGGTGATTGACTCATCATTTTTCCTAATTCGGAAATCTCAACCTGATCAACAGGCGCCATGGTTTTAGGCGTCGAAACGGTTTCCATTTTTTTCGTCGCCTGCTGGAGACGTTCGATTGAAAACCCGTTTTGAATTGAACCGGGACCACTGATGTTCATTTCAGCCACTCCTTGCTGAAGATCCCTCACTGGATCAGGTTCACCAGAACCTACCCACCAAGGGAGAATAAGAAACTCATTTTCAGACTATCATCAGAGACATTATTGTCACTCGCAGGAACAAGTCATCCGTTAAATTCTTCAACCGATGCAGACTCGCTTTGGTGAGTGACAGACACTTATCAAAGTATAGCTGATAAAAGGGACCAGATTCAACGTGGATCTGACCGAAAATTGGCCTCGACAAGTATCTCCCTATGCTGTTTACTGGGTAGTAAGGTCTGGTCAGTTAAAAGGATACGGTTATGTCGATTCGGTTTTCCTGCCAAAAATGTGACAGGTTTATCAAGGTGAACGACGAGAAGATTGGCCGCAAGGTCATCTGCTCTTCCTGTGGGTACACGAACAAGGTCCCCCAGCACGACGACGTCGTGCTGGACAAACTGGGGGTGCGTACCCGGCAAAACGCGGGAGCACAGGGAAAAAACGCTTCCCCTGAAGACATGATGCAGGAACTCGTTCAGACTTATCGAACACGAGACATCGGCAAAGACCGCCAGGATGGATATCAGTTCAGTCTGATTGCGATGTTCCGGCAATATCTTCTTCCGACCCTGCTGATATTGCTGTTCATTCTCGCACTCTATTTTGCTTATACTTGGAGCACCAACAAACTCAACAGCTAACTGGGGGGCATCTTTCCTCCCAAATCCGAACCGAACCTTTCCTGCAAGGATGCAAAACGGCATGGCCGGATATCGAGAGCATATTTCTGTCAGTGGACTTTGCGGAACCGCTTACGGAACCGCGGCGGTGATCCTTTTCGGTTTCACCCCCGAACAAGGGATTTTGTCGGGCATTCTCTGCTGGATGTCAGGCATGCTGCCCGATGTTGACTCCGAAACGGGTAAACCAGTGCAGAAAATCTTCGGAATTCTGGCGGCGGTCGTTCCCATGATGATGATGGAACGCTTTCGAGAAGTCGGGACCACTCAAGAGCAAATCATTCTGCTCGCCATCTGCACTTATACGGCGATTCGCTACGGATTCTCTTATATCCTGGGAAAACTGTCTGTACACCGGGGAATGAAGCACAGTATCCCCGCCCTTTTCATTGCCGCTCAAACCGTGATGCTTGTTTATCGAAGCGACGAACTTGCTGTAAAAGGATTAATGGGAATCGCGGTTGCGATCGGTTTTCTTTCTCACCTGCTTCTGGATGAACTCTACAGTGTCGAATTCACAGGAACCCGCTTGAAACTGAACAAGGCAGCCGGCAGCGCCTTGAAATTTGTCGGGAAGAACTTCTATCCGAATATTTTCACCTACACCGTCTTAATGTTCGTTACCTACCTGACCCTCGTTCAGTTTGGCGTCATTGAAGGTCCAGAAAAGATGCCGCATTCATTCCGTCAGGCCGTTGAGTCTCTACCGATGCGGAAATAAACTGGAAAGAAACCAGTTTCGCCCCAACGAATTCGCTCCAGGGGGGGGAACTGTTTCTCTTTTTCAATTAACGCATCAACAGGGAACCGCAGATGAAAATCGCCGGCGTGCAGATGGATGTCCAGTTAGGCGAGGTCGACCACAACCTCCGTGCGATTATGGAGGCCCTGGAAGAGACAGCCCGGGCTGGTGCTCACCTCACACTGTTTCCCGAATGCGCCCTTTCCGGTTACTGTTTCGACAGCAAAGCAGAGGCGGTACCTTTCGCCCAAACGATCCCCGGCCCCGCTACTGACCGTTTAGCCGAAACATGCAACCGGCAAAACTGTTATGTCGTGCTGGGCATGCTTGAGTTGGAAGGCGAAGACCTTTACAACAGTGCCGTACTGATCGGACCAGAGGGAGTTATCGGAAAATATCGGAAGGTCCATCTACCTTACCTCGGCATCGACCGCTACACCTCTCCGGGGAAGGATCCGTACCAAGTTTACTCCGCGGGTGACCTTCGTATTGGGATGCAAATCTGCTACGACGCCTCCTTTCCCGAAGCGACTCGCTGCTTAGCCCTCTTGGGAGCCGACCTCGTTGTGCTTCCCACCAACTGGCCTCCCGGCGCAGAAACGACTGCGGATTACTGTATTAATTCCCGGGCGGTCGAAAACGGAATCTATTTCATGGCGATAAATCGTTCGGGACGAGAGCGAGGCTTTCGCTTTATTGGTCGCAGTAGCATCGCCGATCCCATCGGCAAAACGGTTGCCCGGGCGGAATCAACTGAGCCCGAAATTCTCTTCGCAGACCTCGACCTTGCCCGAGCGCGTAACAAACGATATCAACGCGTACCGGGTAAACATGAAATCGACCGCCTCGCCGACCGTCGTCCGGAGATGTATTCCTTGCTCATGGAACCCCACGGATTAACGACTCCCCGTGACGATCTTGAGGCATCGTGAGTCCTTCACACTCGCTTCACTCCAGGACCAACGTTCGCCCACACCGACCAGACCCGATTCGCTAAATTAACAGCAGCCCTTTTCTTCATAATCAATTCAACCTATCATAAAACAGTCACCTGAGTTACGTTAGAGGGGTTGCTCCCCGGATCGGAGAGGTCACCGACACCTCGTACCGTCACCGATATTCTGAACCACACAACTGATTTGATCTGTTCATGTCTTTGATCAATCCCACACTACTGCTGGCATTGCCGCTCGCTTTAATCCCAGTTGTGCTGCATCTGCTGCTCCGTTCCAAACCGAAACGGATGGCTTTTCCCGCCCTCCGCTTGATTCAATCTCGCCGCAAATCGAACAGCCGACGGTTTCGATTGAAACAATTCTGGTTGATGCTCTTGCGAGTGGTGGTGATCGCTTTTTTCGTGCTATTGTTAACGCGTCCCTCACTACCTGCCGCCAATTACACCCCCAATCTATATGAATCCCTGATGGCCGCCGGACTCGCAATCGGAGCGATCGGAACCTGTTGGGGCTTAAAGAAAATGTGGGAGCGCAAAGAACTTCCCCGCCATCAAATTGCTTACCGACAAACGCTCGCTCGCTCTGCTGCCGGTATCACGACGGCAGTACTTTTTTTGCTTCTCGTCGCCTGGCCTTACGCACATCGTTTACGAGCCGAGTTAACCAGTCCCCGTCCAGTTGTCTCCGAAAATATCCCTAGTGCCGCCGTCTTTTTGTTCGACGTCAGTTTGAGCATGGAATACCGCTCCGAGAGTGACACCCGTCTTGACGTCGCGCGCGATATTG
>JAGQQC010000394.1 GCA_020426395.1 Planctomycetaceae bacterium | reverse complement strand
ATGCTGCATTCGGCCCGTCTCGGAGTCAAACACGGCAAGTTGCACCCACTCCCCGCTTACGAGCAGCTTAATTGCGGGATTTTCGTCGATAATTCGTGACATGATGCTGGTTTGGGTTTCAATGACGAACAGGATTCGCATCGGTTCGTGAATTTCAACCATCTGAGCCGAGAGCCCTGGCCGTAAATCACTGGCGGCGCCGGACATCACACCGAGTAAGGATGTAATGTTATGCGGCAGTTTGGAGCCGCAGCCATATCCTTCGACATCGACAGTAGAAAAATAGTATTCCAGGCTGATACCAGCACAAACCGGAATGACAGCTTGCAAAATACGTTCTAGAGTGTGGCCTTCCTCATCGTCAGTCGTCGGATCGTAGGAAGCGAGAAACGCTCGGCGATCAACAAACAGATCCCGACTCCAATTTCTTCGGCCAACAAAACAGAGGGCATTGGTGGCGTGGTTATATTCGGGGCGAACCTGAGAAAGGTCCTCCGCCCGTGTTTCCACATGTTTGAGAGCATCATCAAACGAGCAATCCAGATCGACTAGTTCAAATCGACGACATCGCTCATGAGCATTCCGTTTACGGGCTTCGTTGATTTGATCGCGAGCATGTTCGAATTTTTCTCGATGCGAAACAGGAATTGCATCGAGATCGAACCAGTCAATGGAATCATTACATGTGTTGTGATACGAACCAACAAAACAGGTTTCATCCGGTATCAGGAAATCCCGATTTTTGAGGATCTGACGGACCCGATTGTCGTTTGCCATTTTGGCAAAAGCGCGGGCATTTGGACCTCCTCGGCTACCACTACAGGCTCCGCAGTTATAGGCCGATTCGTGGGGGTTATTCACACTTCCGGAACCATGTCCGCAAATGATGACCAGATCGGAGTACAAATTTGATTTCACCAGCCCAATCGCACGCATCCCGCTTTCAACAATATTGGCCATCTCCTCGATGGTATATCCATGCAGGTGCTGATCAGCTTCCTCTGATTGAGGAGTTCGTTCGAGGCGAAGTTCCGTGTATCGGGTTTCCACGATCTGGCCGTACAGTTTTCGGAACTGAGCCGTTGTGCGGGGAAACAGAATTCGGGTAACCAGCGGAAAAGCAGCCAATGATCCCATTAAGCCGGTTAACAAACCACCAAGGAGTGAGCGGGAACCTCGGTGAGTCTGATGCGACAGCAAACCAATTCGACGACGTGTTTCTGCCCGGCGTCGATCTCTTTGTTGTAACGAATAGAGGGGTGTTTCATCGATATAATGCCGAGGCTTGATGGTGTTCGGGCAAAGAGGTTTGTAATGAGCATCCGTCGAACCCCGATAATACATGGCCACCCCATAGAAACCTGCGAGCCCGAATGTTTCACAAGCGGGTTCGACTTCTTCCAGATGTCGCCGAAACGATTCCTCGCGGTCATCAATACAGCAGAGAATCTGGAATGAGGGTTTGGCCGAAGACTCCTTGGAGTTGCTCTGCTTAAGGGTAGATTTCCTACGAGAATGATTGATCAACGCGTCTAACGTGTTCTGGCGGTATCGACGTTCGTAAGCCTGGTGGAATAATCGTCGACGTTCAAAGCTGTTGAATGAATCAATCTCACGTAACAGAATTAGCCATTGTGACTCATTAAAATGATAAAGCTCTTCCGGTTTCCAGCCACAAACCTGAGCAAGTTGGAAGACGGCGAAGGCTTTTTGAATCGCCTGATCCGGATCGAGTCGGGATATTCGCTTGAGAGCATTCGCACGAACTTCAGATAACGGCCCGTGGAAATGCAATTTTTCCCGAGCCACGTTTTCAACAGCCAGGCGGTCAAGAATGAGTCGAATCGCCAACAGTTCTACCAGGCTGCCGTGAGGGGCAGGATGAGGCATCCATTCCGCTTCGGTTTCCATTTGCCAGACCATTCCGAACCAACCACGCAGGGCCAGAATCGTTTGTGTCAGAAACTCTTCTCGTTCTTCTTCAGTCACTCCCAGTAATTGCAACGATTCTTCAATGGATTCCAGTGGGGACAATCTGGCTTCCAGAATTCGTGAAGTTTCCTGTCGTATTTTTTTGTACCATTCCACAGGTGGAGTAAACGACTTACTGTATAAATTCAAAAATGATTTGAAAATTCCCCGATGGCGATAGGGAAGATGCCAGTCGGCAAATCCCTGATCCAGAAAAGCCGAGGAGAATTTGATCAGTAAGTCGTGGACCAGGAGGTCCGTGTCTTCGCCGGTGGCTTCCAGCAGGAGATTGCGGTGACGGGGAAGATGGAGTTCAGGCAGAGGAACGATAGCGAGTTGTTTCTCGACATTTTTGGCACCTGTATAGCAGATGTTCCAAAGTGCGTTCAGTAGAAACGATTCCCATTGTTTGTCACTCCACTGTTCCATACTTCGCTGAGAAAATCTCCCCAGGTTTTCGGAGATCAGGTTCGCCCGATTGCTGATACTGAAAATTTCCTGGCGATCCCGCATAATCCAGTGTCGGGTTGATTCAATCAAATGGGATCGCGTGGCATTGTTCACATCGGGGCGAAATTCTCGCAAAGCATTCGTCTCTGCGATTAACCAGTTCAGTTCGGCAGGCTGTCCGGCATAAATGCGATGACGAAGCATAGCTAGACGGAGTTCGAATCGCATTACTGATGCGATTAGCGGCTGATTTACTTCTTCATCCAGTTCTTCACGCAGAACAGCTTCCAGATCGCTCAGGCGAATTCGATCTTTTTCGAATTCCTCACGGTACCGTTCTTCAGCCAGATACGCATGACAGCTCCAGAGTTCTCCCCCTTTGCGAACTCCTTCTTCAAACGAACGTTGCTCGAAAGCGTGCAGTGTGTTGTGGTGTACAAAGGCCGTAATCGGACCCTGTGACGGGAGTAGATGAGCCGCATGCTCGATTTGATGCTGAAGATTAGCCAGGCGCTCGGAGCGAATTTCAGACTCAATTTCAGATTGATTATCCTGGGCAGTTGATGACACGTTCAATGAATCTTTCATCGAGAAGGAAACGAAGTCGGTAAAGAGCAGAACCGTCTTCAACTCGGGAGGGAGAAAACAGAAAGTAAAAAGAATCAATCAGGTGAGGGACAAATTGTCAAAAGGTGGGATCAGTCGTGGTTGGGAGTCCTTCCCATTTATATACTTCCTCGCAAGACTCATGCCAAAATAGATGAGGAACTTCAAAGAGGTTAGGAAAGGAAAAGAATCTCTCTGAATCAGGTAGTTGATTTGTAGCAATTGTCATGGTTTCGCCACCCAATATTAAGGGTTCGTCTACGTGAAACCTTGGCAGCGATTTACCTCAAAAAATCAGGTTTTTACGGAGTGAACTCACAAGAGGCAGGGTTATCTGCAAGAATCTGCAGAGTTCCTGCAAGCTGGTGCATCGGTCTGGGGGGGCTTCCCATTTTGTTTGTGTGGATTACTCAAATTTCTCCTCGACAAATTCCTTCCCTTCTCTTTTTTACGAGGAGGGGAATCTCGGAGTGGGGAAGCGTGATTTTCGGACGTACTGGTTTACGACGTACCCGTAAGCAGAGTATAAGTCGATAACCTGCGGGAAAGTTCTCTGCAGGAAGCATGAGAATTAAGCATCGACGAGAGCCCGTTCATGTTTCGCGTTCATCAGGATCCAACCTCGAAAACACCATTTCTGGCAATCGTCGGGTTATTGGTGCTGAGTTTGTCTGCGCTGGGAGTAACCGTCTGGATTATGGACGATTTTCTGCGCGAGCAGGAAATCGTGCAGGAGTTAATAAAAACTCTTCCACCTGAGCAGACTGACTCTGCCGAAGAATTGATTGGGGAACTCCGTTGGCAGTTCCGACTGACGATACTCGTCATTCTGAATATGGTTTTGACCGCACTGGCGGTTGTCATTTTATGGCGAGCTTATCGCGCGTCTCAAGAATCGCTTCAGACCATCAAAGCGCAAGCCTCTGATATTCTCAGTTGCATGGATCAGGCCGTAATCACGACCACACTTGATGGTGAGGTGACGAGCATAAATCAGCGCGGTCGACAATTTTTGCAGTTGCCAGAGGACGTTGTTGGTCAGCAACTCAAAGAAATTTGTACGCAGATTCCGCTAGAACAGTATCGTCTGGAAATGTCTCATCGAGAGAATAGTGAAGAAACAAGGGACTTTACCTTAGAGTTGGATGGCACATTGAGAACCTTAAGGGGGTTCTGCCAACCTTTACGCGATCGGGAAGACCAGATCAGCGGGCATATTCTGCAATTGCGCGATGTAACCGAACGGGTATTGATTGACGAGCGTTTGCGGCGGATGGAGCGTTACATGGGCCTGGGTAATTTGGCCGCTGGGTTACACCACGAGATCAAAAACCCATTGGCTGCCCTCTCTTTGCACGTACAATTGCTTGAAGAACAACTGGATCAGTCGGACGTTTCAGACGAAATTCAAGACATGTTAGGGGTCATTAAGACTGAGGTCATGCGGGTTGGGGGCGTGCTTGAGAACTTTCGTGATTTTGCTTCAGTCGGGCATTTACATTATGA
>JAGQQC010000393.1 GCA_020426395.1 Planctomycetaceae bacterium | reverse complement strand
AAGAATACTGGATTTCACTCCCTCAAGCTGTTACTTTCGAGTAATCAGACCTTCTTTTTCTGCTCTTTCCACAAAGGCTCCTACCATGCCTCACTTCCTCCCGGCTCTGCTTAGCCTGTTTTTGATGGCTGCCTCTTCCTCCCTGTTTGCCGACGAACCCTACGAACATGGCCCCGATTCCCAGCGGCAACCGGGGGTCCCACAGGGAGAAGTTCTGGAAGGAACCTACACCAGCGATCAGGTTTACCCAGGAACAGCCCGTGATTATTACGTCTATATTCCGGCTCAGTATCATCCAGGAGAATCCGCCTGCCTGATGGTCTTTCAGGATGGAGCCTCTTATGTCGATGTGAACCGGGATCAACGGGTTCCCATCGTTTTTGACAATCTTATTCATCAGAAAAAAATGCCAGTCACCATCGGTGTCTTTATCAATCCCGGAGTGTTTCCGGATGAGAAAGAAGGGGACAAACCGAAACGAAACCGGAGTTTCGAATACGACACATTAAGCGATCAATATGCCCGGTTTTTGATCGATGAGTTTCTGCCAATGGTGGAACAGAAATACGATGTGAAATTCACTCAGGATCCAGAGGGACGCGCGATCTGTGGAATCAGCTCCGGCGGTATTTGCGCGTGGACCGTGGCCTGGGAACGCCCCGATTCTTTCCGGAAAGTTCTCTCTCATGTCGGCAGTTTTACGAATATCCGCGGCGGCCACGTTTACCCCGCTCTCATCCGTAAAACGGAAAAGAAACCGATCCGGGTCTTCCTGCAGGATGGTGAAAACGACCTCGACAACGCCCATGGAAACTGGCCCTTGGCGAACCAGCAAATGGCCGCGGCACTCAAATATGCGGAGTACGATTACAAGTTCGTCTACGGCGTCGGCGGTCACAACCATAAACATGGCGGTGCGATATTACCGGAAAGTCTCATCTGGCTCTGGAGAGACTACGAGTTGAAGCAGTGATAAAATTCGTAGTCTTCTATCTACTGCTAAACGTCAGGGAAAACCCGGTTTTGATTTGAACCACCAAGGCACGAAGACACCAAGGAATCGAACTGTTTACATAACTGCTCGAAGCAATATCTATCTTGAGGGATAATCTTCTACTTTAATGAATAAATTATTTTGCGTGATCAACCGATCCGGTTCATTCGCTCTGTGATATTACTAACCTAAAAAATTCTTGGTGCCTTTGTGTCTTTGTGGTTCATTAAAAATGATTTCTACGTTACCTGACAATTGACGGTTAACAGAGCACCACACCCTTACTCACGCCAGTAAATCGTTTTTCACTTCCCCGAAGACATCCGTCAGGCGATAGCGTCGGCCTTGGTGTTTATACGTGAGGCGTTCATGGTCGATGCCCAGGAGGTGCAATAACGTTGCGTGCAAGTCGTGAACGTGAACCGGGTTTTCGGCAATGTTGTAACCGAAAGGGTCGGTCTCGCCGAATTGCATACCCGGTTTGAAACCGCCCCCTGCTCCCCACATCGTGAAGCAACGGGGATGATGATCGCGACCATAGTCAGTGGGAGTCAATTTCCCCTGACTGTAATTTGTCCGACCGAATTCGCCTCCCCAAAGGACAATGGTATCCTCCAGCATCCCGCGTTGTTTCAAGTCGGTAATTAACGCAGCACAGGCCTGGTCGGTGTCCTTCGCCTGATTGCGGATCGCGTTCGGTAAATTGCCGTGTTGATCCCAGCCTTGGTGATAAAGCTGAATGAATTGCACATTTCGTTCGGCCAATCGGCGAGCCAGCAGACAGTTCGCTGCAAATGTCCCCGGCTTACGGGAATCTTCACCGTATAACTCAAAAATATGATCCGGTTCGCCCGAAAGATCGGTCACTTCCGGAACGGAGGTCTGCATCCGATATGCCATCTCATACTGAGCGACGCGAGCTTCAATCAACGGATCGAGATTTTTTTCCTGCTCGATCTGATGCAGTTCGTGCAGACGATCGAGCATTTTGCGACGGGCAACGGGACTGATCCCCGCCGGATTTTTAAGATACAGAACTGGTTCAGCTCCCGCCCGGAATTGGACTCCTTCATGAACGGAAGGCAGAAAACCGGTTCCCCATAACCGGGCGTAAAGCGGCTGCCCACCTTTATCTTTAGTCACCAGCACACAAAACGTCGGCAGGTTTTCGTTCGCCGATCCCAAACCATAACTGAGCCAGGCTCCCATCGAAGGTCGACCGGCAATTTGCGAGCCGGTCTGAAAAAACGTAATCGCCGGATCGTGATTAATCGCTTCGGTATGCATCGACTTGACAAGACAGAGATCATCCGCGACTTGGGCCGTATGCGGTAAGAGTTCGCTCATCCACAGCCCCGCCTCACCCTGCTGTTGAAAATCGAAGACGGATCCCGCGAGCGGTAACCGGGCCTGATTGACCGACATTCCTGTTAACCGCTGTCCCTGCCGAACGGAATCGGGCAGATCTTCCCCGTTGCGCTCCTTGAGAACCGGCTTGTAATCAAACAGATCCAACTGCGATGGCCCGCCGGACATGAACAGATAGATAATTCGCTTGGCTTTAGGGGGATGATGATAGTCCGACATCACCCCACCCTCTAAACCGTCCGCTCGCGCAGTCGATTGCTGCAAGAGCGTCCCCAGCGCCGCGGCTCCCAATCCGGTTGCGGTTCGACCAAGAAAGTGGCGACGGGTCTCTTTGAGTAAATCAGGTTCTATCATAGAAGACATTTTGAACCTCCAGGGTTCAACGACTGAGTTCGATTTTTTGAGGGTATGAGCCGTTATCTCCGGATAACGACTTCATCGTAATTGAATAATAATTGCGCGACGATCATCATCGCTCCTTGTTCCACTTGAGGAACCTCGGTATCAACCGGTTGGTCTCCCTGCTTGAGGAGTTCCTCAAGTTCTTCAGGATGCTCCGTAAACTCGGCCAGTTGCTCCTCGTAAACTTGCTTGAGCAAGGCCAGTTCTTTTTCTTCTGGATATCGGCTCGTCAGACTTCGGAACAGGTAAACGAGCTGCCGATCCCGATTTTCCGGTTCCTGTTTGATCGCTTTAACCGCCAGAGCCCGAGCCGATTCGACATATTGCACATCGTTAAGCAGAACCAGTGCTTGTAGTGGTGTCGCCGTCGTTTGCCGTTTAACCGAACAGACGTCGCGTTTGGCGGCATCGAGGGTAATCATTGCTGGTGGAGGCGAAGTTCGCTTCCAGAAAGTGTAGACGCTCCGGCGATGGCTTCCCTCGCCTTCATCGCGAGTGTAAACATTACTCGATTTTTCTTTCCACAACCCCGCAGGTTGATAAGGTTTCACGGGCGGCCCCCCCTGTTTGTCAACAAGTAATCCGCTGACATACAGCGCCTGATCACGAATCATCTCCGCCGATAACCGGAATCGCGGGCCACGAGCGAGAAGTTCATTATGTGGGTCACGTTGATATAAATCGGGCGAGGCTGCCGAGGATTGTCGATACGTCGCCGAAAGTACGATCTCTTTAAGCAAGGCTTGAGTATCCCAGCCCGATTCCATAAATCGGAGCGAAAGATCATCCAGCAAGTGCGGATGCGTGGGTAGTGCCCCCTGACTGCCGAAATCCTCTGGTGTCGTCACGAGCCCTTGCCCGAAGAACATTTGCCAGAATCGGTTGACTGTCACGCGGCTGGTCAACGGGTGTTCGGGAGAGGTCAGCCAGTGAGCCAAACCGAGCCTGTTCTGCGGATCATTCGAGTCAAACGGTGGTAGACTTTGGGGGGTATTCCGGAAGACTTCGTCTCGCGGAGCATCGTAGGCACCCCGATACAGGAAATAGGTTTTTCGAACTTCGGGCAATTCTTTCATCACCATCACTTCGGCAACTTGATCGACCAGTTCGTTATGCTCTTTGCGCAAGGAATTCAGATTCGCCTGGTACTGTTGATAGGCTTCTGAGTGATGCACAAACCAATATGTATAAATTTCGTTTTGTTCCGCTTCCGTTAAATCGGTGACTGGTTTCTTCAATAACGATGCCAGGGACCGACCATCATGAAGTTGACGAACTTCGACGGGAATCAATTCACGACTGTAAATTCGGAGCTCGTCTACCTCTCCATTGATAAAACCGCGGTCGCGGAACCGTTGACCAATGGTGAACTCGGTGGCACCGCCCCCCGTGATGGCTTTCACGAGCTTGTCTCGTTCAATTTCGATGGGAGCCCGCTCGCCATTCAGATAAAGTGACAGCCCGGCGGCACTGCTGGAACCATCGTATGTCACAGTAACCTGCACCCACTCGTTAAGAGGAAGCTCCTCCTGCGTGCGGATTCCGATGGCGTTTCCAGGCCAGAAGTGGATCAGCCCGGCAGCCAGTTTTCCTTCTTTGATCAGGAGCTGATAACCCCGGCTACCCGCATCGGTCCAGGCACGGCTGCGGTGGTAGATAACAGCCCGCTCATGGTAACGATCCGCTTTGATCCAAAGGGAAATACTGAAAGGTTGCGAGCGAGTAAAATCTCCTCCGACCGCTGTCGTGAAATTATTTTCTCCACTTAACTT
>JAGQQC010000392.1 GCA_020426395.1 Planctomycetaceae bacterium | reverse complement strand
TTGATCGTGAACCGGGAACGTATGAGTCCCATGCACATTAACTGTTGATGATACTTACAGCGTTGTTCTTAAAAACATTACTTTTTGATTCTCTTGATTAAAAGTCGGATGTCATGACCTCAGTCGCGACGGAATCTCATACAGACCATTCAGGCCACCACGATCATCCTCCGTTTTTGGCCCACCATTTTGATACACCGGAACAACAATACGATTCCGGCAAGCTGGGAATCTGGTTGTTCCTGGTTACGGAGGTCTTGTTTTTCAGCGGACTCTTCGTGGCTTACATCGTTTACCGATACTTCCATCCGGAAATTTTCATCTACGCAGACGACTTCCTGGATGTCAATTTAGGTTTTCTCAATACAATCATTCTGCTTTTCAGCTCACTCACAATGGCCTGGGCTGTTCGCTGTGCCCAACTGAATCAGCGTACGGGATTGATTATCAACTTGATCATTACACTAGCCTGTGCTGGTGGCTTTATGGTCGTGAAGTATGTCGAGTACAGTCACAAGATTCATGATGGCCTCTTGCCGGCTGCCTATTTCTCTTACGATCCTGCTGCCCATCACGGAGGTGAGGCTGGTCATGAAGGTGAACATTCTGGCGATGCTGAACATGCAACTGAAGAGGGTACAGCCGCACACGACACTGTAGATGCCGACCATTCTCGAAACAAACAACCTCCGCGCGACGCGGGAGTTTTCTTCAGTATCTATTTCTGTATGACCGGCCTGCACGGAATTCACATTCTCTTCGGAATGGGATTTCTCACCTGGCTTCTTATTCGTTCTATTCGCGGTGATTTTAACGAACAATACTTTGGTCCGGTTGACTATGTCGGGCTTTACTGGCACTTGGTCGACTTAATCTGGATTTATCTATTCCCGTTGCTTTATCTCATTGGGTGACGTTCAATTACGGGCAACTAATCAGGCACTAAAATCCTATTCTCCAAAAAATCATAAATTACGGGTACAAGTAATGAGTCATTCTGAAGAATCCCACGGCGAAGATCATGGTTTTGCACACGCAATGCCAGTCCGGACACTTCTAGCCGTCTTTGTAGCCCTGGTCAGTTTGACCTGCCTGACCGTTTGGACCGCCAGCTTTAGTTTTGGCGAATTTGATTTGGTTCTGGCCATGGTCATCGCAACAATCAAAGCCACACTCGTGATGATGTTCTTTATGCACTTGATTCAAGACAAGCGATTAAATGTTTTGGTCTTCCTGAGTGCTTTTCTGTTCGCTGCGTTATTTATTGGCTTCACCTTAATGGATAAAGATGCCTACAACCCGAACATTGATGAGACATTTTCCGATACGCACTCAAGAGCGAATCCATAACCACTAGCTCACCTATTATCCGATTCCATCTCCATGGCTGCTGCATATTCTGAAAAAGATCCGATCAATCCTACTCAAAACATTGAGTCCTGGAAGCTGCTTATCAAGCTTCTCGTCGGTTCTCTGACGATCTTCTTCATGGCTGGAATCATGGGGTTTGTCGTCATACAGCAGCAGCACATTAACTTGCGATACTCTCGAAGCCTTGATGTCCCGGCTTCGTTATGGATTAGTACAGTTGCTCTATTAGTTGTCAGCTACTCATTGCATAGATCAATCAGCTACGCCAAACGGGAGCAGCTTGAAACACTTAAAAAAGTAACGTTAGTGGGAATTGCCGGGGCACTACTGTTCACGCTGTTTCAAATCATTGGGATGCACGACGTCTATCAGGAACATCTCCATCTGAAGAGTTCCTCAATCTGGAATATGAGCGGCATTTCATTTGTGATGATTTTATCGCATGGTCTGCATGTCGCGGCAGGGCTTATCTGGCTGGCGATTGTTGCAAGAAATGTGTTTGCGAAGCGGTACGATCATGAATACCACCTTGGTTTGACCCTGTGTGCCTACTACTGGCACTTTCTGGATTTCGTCTGGGTCGTCATGTTTGTGGTCTTTCTCGGCTCAAGTATCTCCTGAAACAGAGCCACTCAAAACTTTCCTCGGCCCCGTGCCACTTTTGTCAGACCTCCTTCCTTGTCCGACCTGACGTAAAGTTCGCTCGATTCTGCATCACGATCGGAAACAGCGCGAACATTTTCTCTAAAACGGGCTCTTGCAGTCATTAGTCTTTCCTCCTCCTCGAAGTCTATGCAGGCTTTTTCCAGGGCCCAGACATTCGCTACAATCGGATAGCACGGGCATCCGTTTCAAGGCAGGGAAGTTCCCCCTCGTTTCTTTGTATTCGACCAGTTTGTTAACCCTATGACGGCGATCGCGGAGTACGAACGACTTCTCACACAAGTTCTCTGCCGAGACCAATATGCGCTTTACCAACTGCTGAACCGAATCCGCAAGAACATCAACGCCGACAAAGCCGATGAGCGGCTGGTTAGTAACTTTGAACAGAGGTTGGAAAGTTCTCATCAGCAATGGCAGGCCCGTTTTAGCCAAAAACCTCAACCAGCTCTGGATGCTGATTTACCGATCTTAAGCCATCGGGAAGAACTACAAGCTGCCATACAAAGCCATCAAGCCATTATCGTTGCTGGAGAAACAGGCTCGGGTAAATCAACACAGCTTCCCCAAATCTGTCTCGAACTGGGACGGGGAATAAGTGGGTTGATCGGCCATACCCAACCTCGCCGCATCGCCGCCCGCACAATTGCTGCACGAATTGCCGACGAACTGAAAGTTCGACAAGGAAAAGAAGTCGGTTTCAAAATCCGGTTTACCGACAGCACCTCGCCAGAAACCTACATCAAACTGATGACCGACGGTATTCTGCTCGCCGAACTGCAAACGGATCGTTTTCTGAGCCAGTATGACACCTTGATCATTGATGAAGCCCATGAACGCTCACTGAATATCGACTTTCTACTCGGCCTGCTGAAGAAACGACTTCCAAATCGTCCCGATCTCAAACTGATCATCACCTCCGCCACGATAGATGCAGAACGTTTTAGCGAATTCTTTTCATTGAATGGTGAAGCTGCTCCTATCGTTCAAGTTTCCGGTCGAAGTTATCCCGTTGATGTCTGGTACCGACCACCGGAAGAATCGGAAGAGGATGATGTCGATTGGATGAAAACGGTTTGCAACAGCGTTCAGGAAGTCTGCCAACATGGTCCAGGAGACATCTTGATCTTCCTTCCTACGGAACGGGACATCCGCGAATTGGCAACGCAATTACGTGGGCGGGCAATGGCCGGGGATTACCAGAACCGTAAAACGGAAATCCTGCCTCTCTATGCAAGACTTTCCACGGGGGAACAAAACCGTGTTTTTCAGACCGGTCCTCATCGCCGGGTTGTGCTTGCGACCAACGTTGCCGAATCATCGCTCACCGTACCTGGAATCCGTTACGTAATCGATACCGGTTTGGCCCGGCTTAGTCGATATTCAGCTCGTTCAAAAATTCAACGTCTTCCTATTGAACCGATTTCACAAGCCTCTGCCAATCAGCGCAAAGGACGCTGCGGCCGAATTGGTCCAGGTATCTGCGTCCGAATCTATAGCGAGACGGATTTCAATTCCCGCGATGAATTTACAACACCTGAAATCCAGCGGAGCAATCTCGCCTCAGTAATCTTACAGGCGACGGCAAATCGATACGGAAATCTGGAGACCTTTCCGTTTCTTGATCCTCCCCGGCCAACAATGATCCGCACCGGCTACAAGACCTTACATGAACTTGGAGCACTTGATGATCGTGAGCGATTGACAAATATTGGGAAGCAATTGGCAAAACTTCCCGTCGATTGCCGAATCGGCCGCATGATTCTCGCCGCGGATGCAGAGAACTGCTTACATGAGGTGCTGATAATCGCTTCGGCAATGGAAATACAAGATCCCCGAGAGCGGCCCGTCGATAAACAAGAAGTGGCCGATCAGGCGCATGCACGTCGTGTAGATGAAAACTCGGATTTTCTCAGTTATCTCAAGCTGTGGGATGCCTATCACCAGTGGAAAGAAGAACTTTCGCGGAACCAGCTTCGCAAAAAATGTCATCGTGAATTTATCTCTTACAACCGTATGCGAGAGTGGACTGAAATATTCCGTCAACTGAGTGATCTGGTGCGGGAACTTGGATTGAAACGACAGAAACGGCGCGATGACGCGGGGGCGATACACCGAGCACTATTAACCGGGTTGTTGTCTAACATCGCGATGAAATCGGATAAGCACGAATATGTAGGAGCGGGCGGACATCCCCTCTATCTCTGGCCGGGCTCCTCTTTGTTTAAGAAAAAGCCCAAATGGATCATGGCTGGGGAATTGGTGGAAACCAACCGCCGATATGGCCGAACCATCGCCCGAATCGATCCGAATTGGTTGGAGCGTCTGGCCGAGCATCTGATTAAGAGAAACTACGGTCCCGCTTATTGGGATGCGGAAAACGGCACGTCGATGACGGACGAGAAGTCAACTCTATTCGGATTGACTATCATACCTCGCAGACCTGTCCGATTGGGGCGCATCAATCCGGAAGAAGCCAGACATCAGTTTATTGTGCACGGCCTGGTTGAAGGGGAAATGGAT